>JALOQQ010000094.1 GCA_025453315.1 Planctomycetota bacterium | reverse complement strand
CCCTGCGTGACTTGTTAAGTATCGCGTCATTCATCCCCGCACTCGGGCGGCTGCGCCGCACAATGAATCCTCGTGCGGGGTTTCCTGACATTACAAAAACCATCTCCTCTCAAAGATGGTTTATTTTTTTATAAGACTTTACAAACAATTATTTTAACAACATAAAAAAACCCATTATTTTCTAATGATATAAGCTACTTGGGCTTCAATATTTTGGGGTTTATCGCGACGAAAAGAAAAATATTTTTTAGAAAAACAATAAGTACAATCTTCACTACTAGAAATATTATTTCGTTTCACTCCAGCTTGTAGTAATTGTTTAATAACGATTTTTTCAAGAGAAATATAATATTCGTCTTGATCAGTCTTCTTGCTAATTTTTAAAGCAAAGGGAAATTTTTTAAATTTTTTAATAATATCATTCTGAACGACAAAATGACAATCTCTTAAATGAGGTCCTACAAAAACACAAAGTTTTTTTAAAAATTCATCAACTTTTTCACCAGACAAAACAATTAGTTTTTTCACTATTTTACCAGAAATATTTTTCACTACCCCGCGCCAACCGGCATGAACTAAGCCAATAATATTAAATTCAGGGTTATAAAAATAAATTGGTAAACAATCAGCGGCGGTCACACTTAAACACAATTCTTTTTCTTTAGTTATTAAGCCGTCGGTCTTATCTATAATTTGGCCACCATCATTTTTAGTGACAATCTTTATTCTACTACCATGAACTAAATTAGCTGAGACTATTCTTTTACAATCAATCCCCTGTTCTGCAAAAAAAATTTTTCGATTAGCAGTACTACCACGACTACCGATTTTCATATTACCATTAGAACGATTAGAAAAACCAAAAATTATTTTCTTGATACTTTGTTTCATAATGAATTAATCTTAACACAAAAATTATAACACTGGGCGATATTTATATTTTATAACAAAAAACAATCTTTAACCAATTATAATAATTAAATTATTAAATAAAAAAGGCCGGAAAAATCCAGCCTTTAACTAATTATCTTTGCTTTAAGCGGCTTTTTCAATCTCGGTATTAAAGAGATAGGTTTTTACCGCTTGAACAATACTTAAAGCCTTTTCCGGCGCATCACCAAAATAAGTTTCTGGTCTCAATAAAATCGCTTTTTGTTCAGTAGAAATTTTATTGTATGCCACAATTGCTTCCCGGTCGTCACTTTTTAAAAGCGCCTCAACTAAATTAATATTTTCTCTTTCGGCAACGGCAACAAGCTGTTCATTAATTAACTTATGAGCATCTTTTTCATAACCATTGAGTTGTAAAAGGAGATAAAGCGGTTCAGCAATTACTACTTTGGAACGCATTTTTAAATTACGCTCACAAGCTTCTTCATTGACCGAAATACGCGCTAAAAAAGTTTTAGCTTCGTCGCCCCTAGCTTTTTGTTCTGCAGACAACTCCTCTTTCTTTAATAAATTATTAATTTGCATTTGAGTATGAATAATGATGCGTGGAAAATCACGCATTACTACGCTACCAACCAAATCCCTCTGATGATCGGAATTAATGACATCCAAAACTTTACCATACTCATTTTTAACGATCACGTAGCAACCAGCCAAATTTTCAAAAGTAATGGGGTTAGCTTTATGCGGCATAGAAGAAGAACCAACCTGGCTTTTTCCTTTAAACTCACGAATTTCACCAATTTCCGTACGCATTAAATGGCGACAATCGGTACCAAATTGAGCAAAAACAGCTGACAATAAGGTAGTAGCGTTTAAAAATCTGGCCAAAGGCTCGGGTTGTACTATTTGCGTACTAATACGTCCAGGAGATAATCCTAATTCGCCCAAAACAGCTTCTTCAAAAGTTATTCCCAACTTATCTAGAGACATTTTGTTAAGTAGTAATAATTGTTGGGCATTGTTAGCGCCTACTGGTCCAGAAATTTTGCCAATCAAATCTTCGGCACATTTATCTAACTCTTCCAAACAACTCAAAATACGGCTGACAATAGTAGCTAACCAAAAACCAACCGTAATTGGAATAGCGTGCTGACCATGAGTACGACCAATCTGTGGAGTGGCATGATACTTAATAATAAGGTTGTTAAATTCTTCTAGTAACTTTTTCAATGCCGGGCGAGTTACGTCATAATAAGCACTACGATATTGTAAAGCACGTGCTGAATCAATAATATCGTAACTGGTCGCTGAAAAATGTGCCCAACGTGCTAAATCGTCATTATTAATAACCTGGCGCAATTTATTTACTAAAGCGCGAATATCGTGTTTAGTAATTCTTTCTTCTTCGTCAACTTCAGAAGTGGTTATTCTTAAGATCGCTTCGACCTTCTCTTCTAATAATTTTCCGGTACTTATCTTTTGGCCGTTTTGAGAGTTAGTGGTGTCGGGCATAATACCAATTTTCAATAAAGTTTTCATTAAAGCAATTTCCACTTTAACATACCAAACGATCAAATTATCATAGCCAAAATAAGGCCTAAGATCTTTAACTCTTCCTTCATAGCGAGGTAGAATTCCTAAATTCAAATTTTTCTCCATTGTTAAAAATGTTTAAATTGTTAGACAATATTAATTTTTCTTTTATTCTCTTGTAAATAGCAAAAAAAGTCGTTAAATACGACTCCTTATTAAAACATCTAATAATATAAATGTCAATTACAAATTTTATAATAAATATAACTAAAATAAAGCATTTTTGTTGACAAAAACCAAAAATAATTATAATATAAAACATCTTCGTTCTCTAAAAGAATAATAACTTAATAAAATATAGGCCATGGAAAAAATAAATTTTTTAATTAAAGCAAAAATATTTTTTACTTCTAGTGAGGTAAAAATGTTTATTCAACAATTAAAAACTCTGGATAAAAAATATCGAAGAATTAACCGCTTTAACAATTTTGATGCTTTGGTAGAATTTTTTAATCTCAGCTCAGAAATGTTTGATTTTTTCTTTATCGGAGATTGGTGCGGATACAAAGAAAACAATCAGAGAAAAAAACTGCAACGTAAATTTAAAAAATCCCAAAAATTAAACTTAAAAAAATTAGTAAAACTATTTGAACAATCTGGACGTTGTGGATTTAACTGCGGTGTCAATCGAACTCGTCAAAATTCTTTAGTAGAAGAAAAATTTATTTTTATTGGCGGTGTTGATGGTTATCCTGAACATTCCATAAAAGACTGGAAAGCAAGAAAGATGGAAGTGGACTCTAATTCACAAGTTTTGGCGGCGGCTGCTGAAAATATGGCCGGTCATATTGTAGAAGAAAAATTAAAAGAGATGCTGCCAATAATCACTAAAATTTTAGAAGCCTATGATTATCTTTCTTACCAAAAAGAAAAATTATAAAAAATAAAAAAATCAATACAAAAAAGCTGCCCTTAAAGCAGCTTTTTTTAACTAATACTATTTATAAAATTTATTTAGCCCTTTTAATAATTCTAACAATTCCTCGATTAGCATCAACCTCTAATTCATCACCCATTTTTATAGCTTTAGTGCCAATATGTAAACCGATAACGCATGGTTTTTTTAATTCTCGTGAAACAATGGCGGCATGCCCAGTTACACCACCTTCATCACAAACCAAGGCTTCGGCCAATCTAATTGCCGGCATATAAGTTGGGTGAGTTTGTGGGGCTACTAAAATACTGCCAGCTGGCATCTTACGAACCTTTTCCGAAACATTATCACTCCAATAAAAAACATAAGCTTTACCACGGGCTATACCTGTATTGCCAATTTCTCCATGAAGCTCCTTGAGTTTATCATAATCCTCGGCTCCTAAAATTTCCGCTTTCTTTTTTACTGCTTCTTGTCCCCACCAAATATAATCCTTGCCTTCATAATGTAAATAAAGTTCAGCTTCCGCTCTTCTGGCTAATTCTTCTTTTTCTATTTTTATCTCTCCCTTTAGTAGACCCAAGATCTCTTCTTTGGTTAAACTAGA
>JALOQQ010000093.1 GCA_025453315.1 Planctomycetota bacterium | reverse complement strand
TTATTATTTAAAAATATTTTAACTCTTTTTTGCTATTTTATAAAGCGTGGGGGTGGTGGGTATAAGGCAGGATTTACTAAGCCATGCCTTTCGGGTTCGACTCCCGACGCCTCCACCAGCAAAAGAAATAAATTTTTAATAAAATCTTATTATTATTTTAAATTGACAAAGAGATTTTTTTTGCTATAATAAATTTATTGGTAAATCCTGCATCTTGTACCTATAAGGCTACAAAAGAACTCCCCGAAAAGGGGTGTTCTTTTTTTTATGTCTTTTCATTATTTATCTTCTTTTTCCATTATTATTGCTTTAACCGGACATTCGGCGGCACATAAACCACAACCCTTACAATAATCATAATTAACCACTGGCTCTTTCTTATTATTTTTAGTTGGATTTTCTTTCATTAGAATAGCATTATCCGGACAGCATTTGGAGCACAAAGAACAACCAATGCATTTATTTAAATCAATAATTGGTCTAAAGGTTCGCCAGCCACCAGTATGATTGCGTAGGGCTGAGTTAGCTTCTACGGCTAGGGGTGTTCTTTTTTTTGTGTTATTTTTTTTGGCCATATTTTTATTTATAATTTTTAAGCTTGATAAGCACGCTCAACAGCTAAGATATTTTTTTCTACCATTTCCTTTCCTTTGCCAGAAAATTTTTCTTGAATAGCCATTTTTAAACTTTCTAAGCTTATAAGTTTAGAAGCTTGGGCAAACTTTCCCAAGATAACAGTATTAACAATATTTCTACCCAAAACCTCTAGGGCAATTTTAGTGGCATCAATAGTTCTAATATTAGCAGTCTGAATTTCTTTGTTAACCGCTTTGATATTTTTAGCCATAACCTCAATATCTTTATTAGTATTAATAATAAGGATAGTTTTTTTATGACAGCCTTTTAAGGTGTTTTCGGTGGTAGCTAAAGTAGGGTCTTGGACGACAATAAAATCGGGATCACTTATTTTTTCTCGACTCTTAATTGTTTCATTACTTATTTTGGCAAAAGCTTCAATTGGCGCCCCAGTTCTTTCCACGCCAAAAGAGGGAAAGGCTTGAGCTTCTTTGTTTTCGGCAAAAGCAGCCATCGCAATTAATTCAGCGGCTGTAACTACTCCTTGTCCACCGCGGCCATGTAAACGTATTTGGTACATAATACTTTTATTAATTAAATTTTATAAAATGTTTATTATTTTTAATTAGGGTTGTAATAATTTTATCTTTAAAATTTATTATAACACTTATTAATTGAAATTTTACTAATCGTTTTTTTATTCCGCCAACTTGGTTTCAATTAATTTAATAAGTAAGTCTTTAGGTATTTCACCGGCAACCTTACGTCCATCAAAAAACCAAGTCGGTGTACCAGTGACTCCTAATTGTTGGGCATCGCTATAATCTTTTTGTAAAATTGAAAGATATTTTTTTTGTTCACGACAAGTATTAAATTGTTTTTCATTGATGCCAAGGCGGGCGGCCAAACTATTCAACTCAGTAAGATTAAAAGTTCCTTGTTTTTGAAATAACATATCATTCATACTCCAAAAGAGATTTTGCTCGTCGGCACAAAGAGCGGCTAGAGCTAATTCGTTAGAGTTTTCATGAACTGGAAAAAATCTTTCTATTATTCTAATGTCATTTTTATAAGTTAAACTAATTTCTCTAATAATTGGAAAAGAAGCTTGACAGTAAGGACATTCGTAATCCAAAAAAACTACAATAGTCATTTTCGGTTTTTTCGGTCCAATACTATATTTGCCTTCGCCTTCAACTAAGATTTGATTGAGATAGGTACCGGCAGGAGTCTTAATAGTGTTTTGACTATTATTAGGGTCGCTGTATAGATTTTGAATATTAACGCGACCGCGGTAAATATCTAAAACGTAATAAGAGAAGCCAGCTAAAATACCAAGAATAATCGCTAAGAAAAGCAACCAAAAAATAGTTTTAAATTTTATTTTTTTTCTTTGGGGTTTGTTATTTTCCATTGAAGTAAAGGTTGATTTAATTTATAATACCATTATACCATAATTTTTTAATATGAAAATCGTTTTTCTGATATGAAAATCATCTCTTGGAACGTCAATGGTTTACGGGCTATTTTAAAGAAAGATTTTGCCACTTTTTTAAAAACTGAAAAAGCAGACATTTTGTGTTTACAAGAGACTAAAATTAAGACTTCTGATTTTAATAAGATTTTAGAAGATGGGGTGGTGCAAAAAGTTTTTTCTGGCTATCAGCTATTTTTAAATTCAGCTGAGCGTCCCGGCTATAGCGGTACTATGATTTTAGTTAAAGAAGGGGTTGGGTTATTAGGCAAAATAACAGACATTAAAATTAAAAATAATAAAGGAAATAATGTTTTAATAAAAAAAGACTTATCTGAGCAAAATAAAAATAATAATTTAGTACAAAATGGTTTTGGTCCTAAGGAGTTTGATTGTGAGGGTCGAGTACAAATTTTAGAACTAGAAAAATTTTTTTTGTTAAACGTTTATTTTCCTAATGCTAATCATGAATTGTCACGTTTAGATTATAAAAATAAATTTAATGAAGCCTTGTTGTTATATTTAAAAAAATTAGAAAAAAAGAAGCCAGTCGTAATTACCGGCGATTTCAATGTTGCTCATCAAGAAATTGATTTAGCCAGACCCAAAGATAATATTGGCAATCCTGGTTTTACTTTTGAAGAAAGAGCTTGGTTTACTAAATTTTTAGCCAAGGGATTTATTGATACTTTTCGCTTGAAACACTCTAATAAAATTCAGTATTCTTGGTGGAGTTATCGTGCCGGCGCCAGAAGTCGTAATATTGGTTGGAGAATTGATTATTTTTGTGTTTCTGATAGGATAAAGGGATTTGTTAAAGAGGCCTTTATTTTAGATAAAGTTTTGGGTTCGGACCATGCGCCAGTTGGGATAAAAATTTATTAATTATTATATTTATATGTACCCACATCAAGAACTAGAAAAAAAATGGCAAGAAGCTTTTGAGCGCGATGATATTTATCATACCGCCGAAAAAGGCGATCGTCCTAAATATTATATTTTAGACATGTTTCCTTATCCCTCAGGAGAGGGTTTGCATGTTGGTCATCCTAAAGGTTATATTGCTACTGATATTTTTGCGCGTTTAAAGATGATGCAGGGCTATAATGTTTTACATCCTATGGGTTGGGATGCTTTTGGTTTGCCGGCCGAAAATTATGCTATTAAGAATAAAATTCATCCTAAGATTGCTGTCGAAAAGAACATTGCTACTTTTAAAAAGCAATTAAGATTACTCGGTCTTTCTTATGATTGGAGTAGAGAAGTTAATACTACTGATCCTAATTATTATAAGTGGACCCAATGGGCTTTCTTAAAATTATTAGAGAAAGGATTGGCTTATGAATCTTATGAACCGATTAATTGGTGTCCGGGTTGTAAAACCGGTTTAGCTAATGAAGATTTGGAAGATGGTAAGTGCGAACGTTGTGGTTCGGAAATTGAAAAAAAACCGATGCGTCAATGGGTTTTAAAAATTACCGATTATGCCGAACGCTTGCTTAATGATTTAGAAAAACTACCGGAATGGGAGGAATCAATTAAAGAGATGCAAAAAAATTGGATTGGTAAAAGCGAAGGCGCGGAATTGGATTTTACAGTTAATATTAATAGTCTAGAAAATAAAATTCGTGTTTTCACCACTCGCCCCGATACTCTTTTTGGCTGTACTTATGTGGTGTTGGCCCCAGAACATAAATTAATTGAAACCTTAAAAGATAAGATTAATAATTGGTCTGAAGTTGAAGCTTATATTTTAAAAGCTAAAAATAAATCTGATTTAGAACGCACTGATTTAAATAAAGAAAAGTCCGGTGTAATTTTGGGGGGAATTAAAGCAGTTAATCCAGTTAATAATGAAGAGGTGCCAATTTTTATTGCTGATTATGTTTTAATAAATTATGGTACTGGCGCCATTATGGCCGTAC
>JALOQQ010000092.1 GCA_025453315.1 Planctomycetota bacterium | reverse complement strand
GATCACGATCACTAAGAGTAGAATAACCCATCTTTTCCATCAAATTTAAAACATTTTTTAAATCAGCTAAATAAAGGGCTTTAACCGCTGGTATATTTAAGGAGCCAGCTAAGGCTTTTCTGATAGTTACTGGGCCATTTTCTTTATCATTATAATTATGCGGTTCATAAGGTTTGTCAGTAGTAGAAAAATTAGTAACGACATCGTATAAAATAGTATTAGGTGTAAATCCTTTAGTAAATAAAGTAGCGTAAACCAAAGGCTTAACCGATGATCCTGGTTGTCTGGGCTGTAAAGCAATATTAACCTGGCCGTCAATCTCATTATTAAAATAATCTCGTGAGCCAACCATAGTTAAAATTTGTCCGGTCTTAGGATCAATAGAAACCAAAGCGGCGTTCTTAGCTTCATAACGCTTTTCATTTTCTAAAGCTTTGCGAGCAATAATTTCTTCAGCAATTTTTTGTTTATTTAAATCTAAAGTAGTATAAACTTTTAGCCCCCCTCTTTCTACTAAGGCGTCACCATATTTTCCAGCCAACAAATCTTTAACATACATAACAAAATGTGGAGCAATAATGTTGTTTTCTGGTTTTCTAAATTCTAATTTATATTCTTTAGCGGCTTCAAATTTAGCTTCTGAAATATAACCCTGTTTATACATTTGTTCTAGAATATAATGTTGCCGACCAATTAATAGGTCTTTATTAGGACCATAAGGTGAATAACGACTGGGGGCTTGGGGTAAAGCGGCTAAAATAGCGGCCTCTGGTAGATTAATTTCTTTTATAGTTTTACCAAAATAAAACTGACTAGCTGCTTCAACGCCATAAATGTTAGAACCATAAGGAATCTCATTTAAATACATCTGCAAAATTTCATCTTTGGAAAAACTTTTTTCAATCTTTTGCGCTAAAATAATTTCTTTAACTTTTCTCGCGAAAGTTCTCTCTGGTGTTAAAACAGCATTCTTAACAAATTGTTGGGTTAAAGTTGAACCACCAGCTTTTTGACCAAATAAAACGTATTTCACTACAGAACGAAAAATAGCAAAAGGACTAAACCCACCATGTTTATAAAAATCTTTATCTTCAATAGCAATAGCCGCCCACTTAACTTCATCAGGAATTTCACTTAATTGAACCAGGGTTCTTTTTTCAGCGCCCGCTACTTCATAAAGAACAGTTTTACCTTCACGATCATAAATTTTAGTAGTCTGTGGAATTTCTCTCTGAATTAATTGATTAGGATTAGGAAGATCCTTGGTTATTTTAGCCATGAAACTTAAACCCCAGATAACAAAAATTAATACGATTATACCAATACCCAAACCAATCCATTTGGCCTGTGATTTAAATAAAGAAAAAAGATGACGCTTGTGATGGTAAAGCGCTTCTTTGCCGCTAACGCGATTAGAAAAACCGTGTTCGCGATGATGTTTATTTTCTCGCCAAGATCGATCGGAATATTTGTTGCTAAAAAATGGTATTGGCATAAAAATTATTATTAACCCTGAAATTATTTTTTGCGGTAATAACGAGCCGCCTCTTCCGGGGAAATGGAATTAATTATTAATCCCGAGCCCAATTCTACTCCAGCCCAAACACTATCACGAGGCTGAATTTTAATATATAAATGCTGATCTAAATCAGAAACAACATTGTCTAAAAAGAAATTAAAAGATAGTCCTAATTTGCCTAATTTTTCGGTAATTTTTTTTAAAACTTTTGCCAAAGAATATAATTCTTCTTTATTTAATAAAGTAATATTATCCAAATGTCTTTTAGGAAAAATCCAAGCTTCATAGTGATACTCACTAGCATAAGGCGCAAAGGCGGCAATATGCTTATCTTCAAAAATAGCACGAGCCGAACTTAATTCTTTTTTTATAATATCACAATAACCGCAAGTTTTATTTTTTTCTTTATACTCTTTTAAACCTTTAGCTTCTTCTTTTAAACTTTCAGGGGTTATCTGAGTGGCAAATACTTGGGAGTGAGCGTGGCAAAGAGAAGCGCCGGCCTTTGATCCTTGATTTTTAAAACAAAGAACATAATTAATCTTTTTATTCTTAACTATTTGTTTAGTACGTTTAACGTACATTTCTAAAATATTATAAATTTGTTCTACAGATAAGCTAGAAAAATTTTTACCATGTTCGGTGGTGTCAACAATTACTTCTTGATAACCATAAGCTTTTTTATTATTTAAAGTTACGGCCGGAAAAAGATTTTCTACGCTAAAAGTACTAACTTTATTTTTAACAACAATTTTATCGGTTATTAATTTTTTTATATTCTTGTCACAAAAAGGACAATAACCTTCTTTAATAACCGTCTCTTCTTTAATATCTTTAGGTCGTTTAGAACGATTAGGCGTAATAATAACATACTTATTAAAGAAATAGGACTTGCGTATTTCTGACTTTATTGACATAACTTGAAGTTATCCACAAATAATTGTCAATAATATGTGGATAAATAGATAATAATATGATATAATTATTATAGCAGATACAGGCAAATACTCAAAAAACAGATAAGCTATTGACTTATTTTAATTTTTACATCACATATTGACAATTAAATAAAATCATGGTATACTAACCCTTATAAATAACCTTTTAAAACGGGAGGTCAAAATGATAACAAAATGCCTAAATGGAGGTGATGCTATTCTTCTTCAAGGAGAAACACCAGATGAAATGCGTCATTTAAATTACGCTCTTCATGCTGCAATGGCAATATCAACTCCTAATGAAGAAAGGGGCTTAATACATGACAATTGGATAACAAAAGTTATCAAAGAAAAATTAGGCCTTTGTGGTCAATTCAAAGTAATTGGACCATTCAAAGTAGCGTTATGCTAACTTAAAGCCAGTGGCTAGTACAAACAATATAAATTCAGAACCTCGTTTCGCCACAAACGAGGTTTCTTTTTTTAAAAAAATAAGGTTCACATTGCTGTGAACCTTTTTTAAAATAAGAAATTTAACTATTCTTAACCTACTACTGAACCAACGAAGTAGGCTTTGTCTTTGCTTTTTATTGTGTTACCAAAATAATTATTAGAAACGTTGTTTTTAGTCTTAACAATTGCTTCCCGAGAATAATCTTTAATGGGTTCAAGTAAACCAATAATCGAATTGCGTGCTTCTTTCACGCACCAGTTGTGTCTAGAAACATGAACACCAAAACGATATTCATAACTATTCTTTTGGGGATTAAAGAAAAAATACAAAGAGTACATGGTAAAAAAATTATAACTTACTTTATTGAACCCGGGAACAAATCTTTTTTGCAAATACATTCCTTCGGGATTTAAACGCAATATTTCTGCTATTTCTTTTTTACTGTTTAAACCCATGCGACCACGTTCTTTTTCATAATCATGCTCTGGATGAAAAACGTACTTTTGATTAATGTCGCCAAACAAGGGGCGAAGAACAAAAGCGTCATTCCAAGGAAGATTGTCACAATCTGCTAAACCAACTCTATCGCTCCATAATCCTAACTGACATCCATAATCATTGTTTTGATTAACCGTTGGAGTAATGGATAGAGATTTAAACCTAGCTTCATGAGCTAAATCATTTGGTAAACGCACAAAAGCTGGCATTTTTTTAGCTTTTTTGAGCTTAGTTTGTTTTAACCATAAATGATAATCGTTTTTACCAGGTAATAAATTTAAAAAATTAATCTCCGGTAATTTTTCCTTGTAATTAGCAACATTGTCTGCAACCGAATTATACATTGTACTAGCTAAGCCCACCCCGACTGGATCTGTGCTAATACCATCAATCTGAACGCAGCCGTTACAAAAAGCATTTACTCTAATAAATAATGATGGCACCCCATAATTTTCTTGTACCCAAGTTTTTTCTTTTGGTAAAATACTGGAATAATCTTGTACTCGTTCAGTAATGTTATCTAAATGTTCATCATTTAGCTTAATTACTTTATCGGTAGAATAAAAATTCCAACCATTAACCTTAGCACTTTTTACTCCGTTGATTTCTAATGGACTTTTTTCTGTTCCCAT
>JALOQQ010000018.1 GCA_025453315.1 Planctomycetota bacterium | reverse complement strand
GACATAATTGTATTTTTATTATATTATTGACTTAGTTTTTTAAAAGTTAAAACAAATAAAACCAGGCAGTTATGATAGAAAAAAGGTTAAAAGAGAGTATCTTGAAAATTTCCGATCCAGAGGGATTGATGTCTAATTGGTGGCCAACTCATGGAAATCATTTTCGAAAAACCATGAATAGTTTTCCTGACGAACCAAATTTGAGACGCTTAGTAGCTAGGGGTATATTACTTATTTTAGAAATGGTAACTAAAAAAAATTATCCCGAACTTTGTTTTTATGTAAAAAACGAATTTTTGGGAAAAATAGAGGATTATCATAATAAAAAAATTGAAATGAAATCTTCACTTTTAACAGTTGATCATTTTGAAAAAAATAGGTTACGATCCGAATTAATAGCAGAAGATAATGCTTTGTATAATAGCAGAAGCAGGGTAGCTAAAATTATCTATACCTATGTTCTTATGGCCAATCATCTTTCCGCTCAAAACCTAGATAAATTAAAAAAGTTTTTGATAAAATTTGGCGGTTTAGAAGAGGTGAGTTTGGAAAATTTTATTAGTATGGAATTTGGCATTAGGACTTCATTGCATTTGTTTCTGGATGAAAAGAAAAAAATAGATTTAGAAACTATTCTTTTTTATATTGCTACTTTAGATAGCGGAGAATTAGAACAGTTTTCTATTTTGGATCCAGTAGCTAAAGAACCACTAGTTGACACTATTAAGCGTTATTACGAAGAGCGTGGTTATGTTATTTTCGGTAATAATTTTGATCTTCAAACTTCTGGTAGCGCTAAAGAGTTTAAAATCAAGATTATTCCACGGAGAGTTTACAATGTTGAAAATGCCTTTTGCTGTTCAATATATGTAAAATCAGTTCCAAAATTAATCAAAACTATGCAAAATTAGTAAATTATAATAAAAAAGCAGTCCAAACTGCTTTTTTTCTTTTGGGTAATTATCTAAAATATGATGATTAGTTTGTAAATAATCTTTAGTTTTAATTTTAGTTTCAATGCTCTTAAAAGCGTTTGAAAAAGGAAAATTCTTATGCTATTATAAAAAGATAGTTTTTATTTAATTTAACTATATAATATATATGGGTTTTTTTAGCAAATTATTCGGCGATCCGAATGAAAAGATTATTAATTCAATTAAAGTAGTTGTTGAACAAATTAACTCTTTAGAAGAGAAGACTAAGGCTTTATCTCAAGAAGAAATGAAGGCCTTAGTTTTAAGTTATAAGGATGAATTGATGCAATTACAAAGTTCTGTTAATGATGAAGAAGAAAAAAAGAAAAAAATAGAAGCTAAATTAGAAGAAATATTACCACAAGCCTTCGCCTTAATACGCGAAGCCTCTTATCGGGTTATTGGTCAACGTCATTACGATGTTCAGCTTATTGGCGGTATTGTTTTGCATCGTGGTCAAATATCAGAAATGAAGACCGGAGAAGGTAAAACCTTGGTTGCTACTTTGCCTTTATTTCTAAATTCTTTAGTCGGAAAGGGAGCGCATTTAGTAACCGTAAATGATTATTTATCTAAAGTTGGTGCTGGTTGGATGGGTCCGGTTTATCATTATCTTGGTTTAACAGCTAGTGTTATTGTTCATGAAGGAGCTTTTACTTATGACCCTGAATACATTGATGACTCACATTATGATGAACGTTTAAAGCATTTTCGTCCCATTAAAAGACAGGAAGCTTATAGTTGTGATATTACTTATGGTACTAATAATGAATTTGGTTTTGATTATTTGCGCGATAATATGGTTTCTTCTTTGGCACAAATGGTACAGCGCGATTTATATTTTTCCATTGTGGATGAGGTCGACTCAATTTTAATTGATGAAGCTAGAACTCCTTTAATTATTAGCGCTCAAGCTGAAGAATCAACCGATAAATATTTTAAATTTTCTCAATTAGTAAAACGTTTAACCGAAAATGAAGATTATAATTTAGATGAAAAATTACGCGCTGTTACTTTAACTGAAGCCGGCATCGCTAAGATGGAAAAATGGTTAGGAGTAGAAAATATTTATGTTTCTGGCGGTGTGCGTGATGTTCATCATATTGAACAAGCTCTTAAAGCTCAAGTGCTTTTTAAACGCGATAAAGATTATGTAGTTAAAGAAGGTGAAATTCTTATTGTTGATGAATTTACCGGACGTCTTATGCCCGGTCGTCGTTATAGTGAGGGCTTGCATCAAGCCATTGAAGCTAAAGAAGGTGTGGAGGTAAAACATGAATCGCAAACTCTCGCCACTATTACTTTCCAAAATTATTTTCGTATGTACAAAAAATTGGCTGGTATGACCGGTACCGCTTTAACTGAAGCTGAAGAATTTTATAAGATTTATAAATTAGAAACGGTAGTTATTCCAACCAACAAGCCTAATGTTAGAAAAGATTTAAATGATTTGATTTATAAAACAGAAGAAGGAAAATATAAAGCTGTAATTGCTGAAGTAAAACGTCGTAATGAGCTGGGTCAACCAATATTAATTGGTACTATTTCTATTGAAAAGAATGAATTATTAGCGGAAATGATGGAGCGTGAAGGATTACACCCACAAATGTTAAACGCTAAGAACCATTTTAGAGAGGCGGAAATTATTGCTCAAGCTGGACGTCTGGGATCTATAACCCTAGCCACCAACATGGCTGGACGCGGTGTGGATATTATTTTGGGTGGTAATCCTGATCCCAATAACCCAGAAGAAGTTCTTGAAGCCAAGCAGGAGCAAGAAAGAGTAATTGCTGTTGGCGGTTTGCATGTTATTGGTACCGAACGTCATGAAGCGAGAAGAATTGATAATCAGCTTCGTGGTCGTGCTGGACGTCAGGGAGATGCTGGATCTAGTCAATTTTACGTTTCTACCGAAGACGATTTAATGCGTATTTTTAGTGGCGATAGAATTAGGGGAATTATGAATACGCTTAAAATTCCTGAAGAAATGCCAATAGAGAATAAAATGATTTCTAAGTCTATTGAAACTGCTCAGAAAAAAGTAGAAGGAAATAATTTTGATATCAGAAAACATGTAGTGGAATACGATGATGTTATTAATAAACATCGCGAAGCGATTTATCGTCGTCGTCGTGAAATATTAGATATTTCCGACTCTGATAAATTATGGGAGAATACTGAAGAAAAACGAGATTTATCAGCTATTATCTTGGAAATGGTAAAGGGAGAAATAGAAATGGTGGCTCGTTTTCATACGGCAGGCGAAGATGTTACAGAGTGGAATATAAAAGAAATTTACGAAACCATTAAGACTATTTATCCTACCGAAGCTTCTTTGCTTGATGAATTAAATCGTTTAGTTAAGGAAACTAAAGATCAAGAGGGAGCTCGTTTGGCGCTTATTGAATTATTAAATAGTTTAGCTGATAAAAATTATCAAGAGATGAAAGACGGCTTCCATTCTTTAGAAATTGATTTTAAAGAAGTGGAAAAGGGAATATTATTACGTTCGATTGATAGTCTTTGGATTGAACACTTAGAAACGGTTGATTATTTGCGTCGTGGTATTGGTTTACGTGGTTACGGACAACATGATCCTTTAGTAGAATATAAAAAAGAAGCTTATCGTCTTTATAATGAATTAGTGGAGTTAATTAGAAAACAAGTAGTTTATTCTATTTACAAGACTGGCGATGTTGGAACTTTTATTGCCCCTAGTTTATTAGAGCGGGCTCGACATTTCCAAGCTCCTGCTAAAACCATGCAAGAAAAGAGTGCTTCTCAAAATGCTTCTCTAGATATGGCCAAAGAAAAGGTGAAAGACGCTAGTGGTAATAAGGTTGGTCGCAACGATCTTTGTCCTTGTGGTAGTGGTAAGAAATATAAAAAGTGCTGCGGGGCATAATTTATATATTATGGAAAGAATTGGTATTATTAAAAACATATTAAATAAGGATTCAAAGAAAAATTACGAATTTTCAAGTGAATCCAGGGAGGATCAAAATCTGGCAAAAGAAGATTTTTTTAATGCTTTAGAAAAAACTTTAATTGAGGAAATTAATGAAAAATCTCCTGAATTACCAATTCCTGAAACTAGAACAATAGAACATGATAATAGGAAAATTGCCGAGATTGAACAAGTAAGAAAAATCGAAAAAAGACCTGGTGTCCCACAAGATTTATGGTTAGTTGTGGATTTTGATGATGTTATAAATCATACCAGTACATATAAAAATGATTTGCAAGACAAGATATCACAAGTTTCTAGTATAACCAAAGAAAGAATAGGTGAATTATATGATCAATCTAAAGTGGCTAATGAAACAGGTAGAAAAGTTTTTCGTTTTAATAGTTTTATAGAAAATATAAAAGAAGAAGCACAAAATAAAAAGGATGCGGAGATTAATGATTTAATAAAAGATTTTAATTACGAAAGTTATATTGATCAATCAGTAAAAAGGACTTTAATTGCTTGTCGTTTTCTAAGGAAAACTGGATATAGTTCTTCTGTGCCAGCGACCGTTCGTATTAGCGTACTTACATATGGTGATCCAGAATATCAAAAATTCCGAGTTAATAAAAGCGGCATTAGTAATATTGTTGATGAAATTATTTATACCGAAGGTTCTAAAAGAGAGGTTATCGACACATTAACGGAAATGGATTATGAAAAAGACTCGTTTAACGATAAATTCATGACTCCTTATTTGATAACTTTTGATGACAGTCCGGAACAAATTGATGATTTAGATAATCTGGAAAATAATATAAATCATATAAACGTAAGATTTTGTAACCCACAAGCAAAAAAATATAAGGATTTACATTCTGCCAAGGAAGTAGTTAAGAGTGATGAAGATGCTTTAAATCAAGCTGCTTTAGATATGTTTACGATTGCTAGAGTGTCATTGACTCCAGAAACACATCAACTCATGTCATCTCTATCTTCTTATGATTATACGAAAGATAGGAAATTAAGAGAAAGAATTTTAAGCGATTGGGGCGCCAATAGAAACGATAATGTAGTTTATGAAAAAGACGGCGATTCTATAATTAGAAGTTATGATAATTTTTCTTTTTCCCACGCTATCAATGATTGGCGAAAATTTGAACATAAATCAGATAAATACACCATTTCATCAGAAGGTACTTTAGAATTACGAGGAAAAACAGAAATTCTTGAGGAGTATATTAAAGGAGCTAAAAATGTTAAAAAAAACTAATTTTATATTATAAAATTTTGAAATAAAGCTATGATAAAAGAAAGTTTTCCCAATCCCAAATCAAAAAAAGACATTAACAAAAATAAATTAGAAATAGATAAATTTTTTGCTGAGGAGATTTCCGAGGAATATCGTGAATTTGCTAAGAAAGTAGAATTTTTAAATTTATCCGGAGGAGAGAAAGAACATCAAATTCATTATAGAATGTTAGCTGGTCTTTTAACTAAACAGGAGAATGAAAAAATTTTTTTAGAAAATATTTGTCAATCACATCAAAACTTTATTAAAGATAATATTGATAAAATAATTATTACCCCACAATCATTAAGCGTCGAACAGATAGACGAAGAAGTTGGAACTAATAGGCGTGTCGATAAAATAGACTGTTATTTAAAGGATGGAGAAGATATTGTTTTTACTTTATCCGCCGATCTTTATGATATAGGCAATAAAGAAGATAGTAATTGTTTTGTCGAAAGTAGTTTTTATGACGAAAAGGGAGAGGGTAATTTAGCTTTGCAGAAAAAGTATGGTTATTTAGAGAGAGATTTTGCTGGTAAAAAACAAAGGATGATTGCTAAGGAGTATTTGCCAGGTAAAAACTTAGTTCAACATATTTCAGCACTACCTAATCAAGAATCATCACTTTTAGATATTGGCGACTGTTCCTCTGATCTTGGATATTCTATGGGCTATCTTTATGGTGAATTAGAAGGTGAATTGTTAGAAGATTTAAAAATGGAGAATATGATTTATAATAACGATGATCCAGATTTGGCTTGTCGTGTTTGTGATCATTTCGGACTTTATCCTAAGGAAAAAGCTGGGGTTAATAGTATTAATCAAATCACGGCCCATTTAGAAACTTTACTTAATCTTTTTCATATAAAAAATAGCAGAATAAAAGAAAGAGGAGAAACAGAAATGTCTCAAGAAGATGTTATTAATAATTATCTCGATAGTTTTTTTGATAAAATAGGTGCTGATAAAAATTTATTAAAAAAATTCTCTGCCGATTTAGAGGCTTTAAAAAATATTCCAGAAGCCGAAAGAATTTATGGTGGAAATAATGAATTAATCAAATATATTCAAGATTATATTGTTAAAGTATTAAAGTTAAAGATATAATTTTGGCCTAAAAAAGAAATTGAGGAAAAGGGAATTCAAATAATTTCCCTTGAATAATTAACTTATGTCCTTTATTGATCCGCAACTTTATTATCAGAGTTTACCTCAAAAAAGAGTGGCGGTTGGTGCTTTAATTTTTAATGAGCAGGGAGAAATTTTAATTTTAAAACCAAATTATAAGAATGCTTGGATGATTCCTGGCGGAGTAGTAGAAAAAGATGAATCTTTAAGTTCGGCTTTGTTTAGGGAAACAAAAGAAGAAATAGGATTGGATTTAAAAAACGAAATAAAATTAGCCGCTTTAGATTATCGTCCAGCTGAATTTTCTGATAATGTTAATAAAAGCGAATCACTCCAAGTTTTATTTGATTGCGGTGTTATAAATAGGGAAAATCAGTTATTAATAAAACTAGATAAAACCGAAAATACTGAGTATAAATTTTGTTCACTATCTGAAGCCATGAATCTGTTAATAACGCCATTAAAACGAAGGATTAGTGCTTATATTAATAAAAAAACAGCCATTTATTTAAATAATGGCTTGTAAATTTGTTGAAATAGTATTGACTTTTTTATCATTTTGTTTCATAATAAAGTGATTTTTTTCTTTACAATAGAATATTAGGAAAAATTTAGTAATAACTAAAAATTTAATAAACATGAGAACAGTAATTACGCAAACTAGTAGCTTTTCTTCCAGTGATTTAATGAAAATGTTGGGTCGCGATAGAATTATCTCCCCAGCTGAGGCTAATTATTATTTTCCAATTAAAAATTTTCAAAATTTACCAAATCCAGATGAATTTTTTGTGCCAAGTGCAGTTTTGGATAATTGCTTTGATAATAACGATTTAAAAGAAACAAATTATTTTGCGGTTTTTCATTCCGGATCCTCATTGGTTGAGCAATTTAACTTTGCTAAGAAAAATGGCATTAATACTATTTTGCCGTCTGATATTGATAGTGATGATTTTAAATTTTACTTAAATATCGAAAAGCCAGTGACGCCTGGTTGGCATCTTATTAATTTTAAATTATTAAACAATGTTTTTCATTCTAATCTCTCTCAAGTTAAGGATAGTGTTATTCTTGAAGCATTGCTAATATCTTTAATGCGAGATAAAAAAAATGTTTGGTTACAAGATGAATGTTTAGGGGAAACCGAAATTGAAAAGTATAATAAACTAACTTTCGAACTTAAGTCTTTTAAGGGCGGAATGAGTATTTGTTTTAATACTTTTAGAAGTTTTTCTCGAGAAACTCCTGGTGTTGTAACCGAGATAATTTGTTAGTAAATACAAAAGATTATAAATAAATATAAAAGGCTACATGGTGGCCTTTTTTTCTTGGTTAATTTCCTATATAATAGTAATATTGTTTATAAATATTAGGTATTATTAAATACTATGGATAATATAAGTGCGGCTATTATGGGCTTGGTTCAAGGAATATCTGAATTTTTGCCAATTTCTTCAACGGCTCATTTAATGTTCACTGGGAAATTATTGCAAATTAATCAAAATGATTTTGCTAAGGCTTTTGAGGTTATTATTCAATTTGGTTCAATTTTAGCGGTTTTGGTTTTGTATTGGCGTAAATTTTTATCTTGGTCTCTATTAAAAAAGTTATTGGTCGCTTTTTTGCCCACAGCTGTTTTAGGTTTAGTATTTTATAAAATAATCAAAACCTACCTCATGGAAAGTTACACGCTTATTTCCTGGACTTTGATTTTGGGTGGATTATTTTTAATTATTTTTGAATATTTTTATTCTAAGAAACACAAAGAGGAAACTTCCGATCAAGAATTAGATAATATTTCTTATAAAAATTGTCTTTTAATAGGACTTTTTCAAGCAATAGCCATGATTCCTGGTGTCTCACGCTCAGCAGCCACTATTATTGGTGGATTATCTTTGGGCTTAAGAAGAAAGATGATTGTAGAATTTTCTTTTCTTTTAGCCGTGCCGACCATGTTGGCTGCTTCGGCCTTAGTGCTAGTAAAAAATTTATCAGCTTTTTCAGTAGCCAATATTAATTATTTAGTCGTTGGTTTTATTATTTCTTTTATTGTTGCTTTATTAAGTATTAAATTTTTATTACACTATATTCGTAAAAATAATTTTATTCCCTTTGGTATTTATAGAATTATTGCTGGTTTGCTTTTTTTCTTATTTTTATTATAGAATAAGGGGAAGTTTAATTTTAATAAATAGTTATTAATTATATGAATCAAGAAAAACAATCAGAAGAAGTAAGTCAGTCAACGCGTACCAGTTTTCCTCAATTAGAGGAAGAGGTTTTGCAGTTTTGGGATCGCGCTCAAATTTTCAATAAATCAGTTAACAAAGAAGCTCCGCAAGGAGAATATGTTTTTTTTGAGGGCCCGCCAACCGCTAACGGCATGCCCGGTATTCATCATGTTCTCGCTCGTTCCTTTAAAGATGTTTTGCCACGCTATAAAACCATGAATGGTTATTGCGTAAAAAGAAAAGCTGGTTGGGATACACATGGATTGCCAGTAGAGTTACAGGTAGAAAAAGAATTAAATATTTCCGGTAAACCCGATATTGAAAAATATGGCATAGAGGCTTTTAATAAAAAATGTCGTGAAAGCGTTTGGAAGTTCAAAGATGAGTGGGAAAAATTAACTAAACGCACTGCTTTTTGGGTTGATTTGAATAACCCCTATATTACTTATGAGAATAATTATATTGAGTCTATCTGGAATATTATTAAGCAGGTTTATGATAAGGGTTTGATTTATAAGGGTCATAAGGTGGTGCCTCATTGTCCGCGCTGTGGTACGGCACTTTCTAGTCATGAAGTGGCTCAGGGATATAAATTAGTTAAGGATCGTTCAGTTTATATAAAATTTGAAATAACTAAGGGAAATAATGTCGTTCAGCCAGGAGAAATGATTCTGGCTTGGACCACTACTCCTTGGACTTTGCCAGGCAACGTCGCTTTAGCTATTGGCAAGAACATTGATTACGTAAAAATAAAACATGAAGTTACGATTAAAAAAGAAGATTCTGAAGAAGTAATTAAAGGAGTTTATATTTTGGCTAAAGAAAGATTATCTTCAGTTGTTAAAGAAGGTTCTTACGAAGTTATTTCTGAATTAAAAGGTTCTGATCTAATAGGTGTGGAGTATAAACCACTTTTTAATATTGCCGGCATTTTAAATTCTGGTAAGAAAGCTCATTATGTAGCCGAGGCTGATTTTGTTACTACAACTGATGGTACAGGCGTGGTTCATACGGCTGTTATGTATGGTGAAGATGATTATAGTCTGGGCGAAAAAATAGACTTACCTAAGGTGCATTCGGTTACTGAAGAAGGTAAATTTACTGAAGATTTGGCTTCTTACGAATTAGCCGGTAAATTTGTTAAAGATAAAGATACAGAAGGTTTAATCATGAAGTATTTGAAAGTAAATCATTTATTGTTTGCTCAGGAAATGTATGATCATGATTATCCATTTTGTTGGCGTTGTGATACACCATTATTATATTATGCTAAGGACTCTTGGTTTATCAAAATGTCTGCTTTAAAAGACAAGTTGATTGCTAATAATGAAAAAATAAATTGGATTCCAGAGCATATTAAAGAAGGACGCTTTGGTGAGTGGTTGAATAATATTAAAGACTGGGCTATCTCTCGTGAACGTTATTGGGGGGCGCCATTGCCTATTTGGGAATGTGAAAAATGCGGTCAAATTAAATGCGTTGGTTCGTGTTCGGAGTTAGAAAAAGAATTACCAGATTTACATAAGCCCTATATTGATGAAGTAAAATTCACTTGTGTTTGTGGTGGTCAGATGATACGCGATAAGGCGGTATTAGATGTTTGGTTTGATTCTGGTTCAATGCCTTTTTCTCAACACCATTATCCTTTTGAGAATAAAGAATTAATCGATAATAATTTGGCTTATCCGGCTGATTATATTTGTGAGGCTATCGATCAGACTAGAGGTTGGTTCTATACTTTATTGGCTATTAGTACCTTATTAGATAAAGGCGCTCCTTATAAGAATGTTATTTGTTTGGGGCATATTAATGATAAACTTGGAAAAAAGATGAGTAAATCTAAGGGCAATGTTATTAGTCCTTGGGATGTAATAAATCAGTTTGGTGTCGATGCTGTTCGTATGCATATGTATACGCTTAATCAGCCAGGAGAAGGTAAACGCTATGATTTAGAAGATGTTAAAGAAGTATTTAGAAAAAACATCATGTTGCTTTGGAATGTTTATACTTTTTATAAAATGTACGCTGATCAAGCTTCTGAGCAAATGGCCTTTGAAGTTGCTCCAGAAAGTCATAACGTTCTAGATAAATGGATTATTGCTAAATTAAACATGCTTACCCAGAAGATTTCTGAAGAGTTAAATGTTTACCATGTTTATGAATCAGCTCGTGAAATCCCTGAGTTTATAAATGAATTATCAACTTGGTATATTCGTCGCAGTCGAGATCGTTTTAAGGGCGATGATGAGAAGGATAAACTTTCCGCCTTAAGGACAACAGGCTTTATTTTATTGCGCCTTTCTAAATTAATGGCTCCTTTTATGCCTTTTATGTCAGAGACTTTATGGCAAAAAATGAGTGGCCATAATTTAAAAGAAGATAATCGTTCCGTGCACTTAGAGGAATGGCCGAAGATTGAACATATTGATAGTGAAGTTTTGGAAAAAATGGAATTAGTTAGAAAAATAGTAGAACTTGGTTTGGCGGAGAGAGATAAGTCGGGTATTAAAATAAGGCAGATGTTAAGTAAAACTATTATTCATAGTACTAAAAGTTTAGAGAGTTATTATTTAGAATTAGTGCGCGACGAACTTAATGTTCAGGAGGTGGAATTAGTTTCTAGTGATGGCGCTTTACTAGTTTCTTTAGATACCGAATTAACTCCAGAATTGAAGCGTGAAGGTCTAAAAAGGGAACTAGTGCGTTTTATTAATATGTTGCGCAAGGAAGCTGGTTTTACCCTTCAGGATAGAGCTAAAATATCTATTTCTGGTTTTAGTATTAATTTAAAGGAAATGATTGCTAGTTTAGAAGAAGAAATTAAAAAAGATACACTTAGTAATGAAATAAATTTGGTTTCCGATTTAATTAATGGCACGTTTGTAAAAGAAGTAAAAATTGAAGAAGAGCAGATAATTATTAGTATTGAAAAAATTTAATTATTTTATTGTTTTTAAAAAAAGAAGGATGGAGTTTGATAACACCATCCTTTTTTTATTTTTTTCTCTTTATTAGACTAGTTAGGCTAGATTTAGCAATATTGCTTCTTTCATCATAAACTCTGGCTTCGGTAATCTTTTTCTGTTTTGGGGAACTCTTAAAACTGTTATATTATGACCGCAAGCTTTGAGTATGCCAATGCAATTATTTGCTTTTCTAAAAAAGAACAAATTTGGCTGTACAATGTTTTTTTGTAACAAGAATTTTTGCACCATTTTAAAGGTGGGAACGTCCTCTTGGAGGGTTACGTCATTAACTAATTCGGTAACACTAAGATTAATCCCTGGTAATTCGCTAGTTGTTCTCATGGCATCAAATTTTAAATTAAACTATTAAATTGTTATTTTGATGTTATAATTTTATTATATTTTTGTCAATTTATATTTTTTTTGAAAGATGCTAAAATGACATAGTCCGGTGTCGTTTAAGTAATTAAAAAATAAGGATTAAAGTAAACTTTAACTATATGACTACAAAACAAATTTACGAATTGGCTATTAAATTGGGTATTAATTCTGATTTACGCGGTCAAGAAAAAGCAAAGAATTATTTAAACAAAGCTAAAAAGAAATACGAAAAATTAGATAAAAACGCTAAAGAAGAATTTGATTTAGAAAGTTTAAGTAATCCTTATAGCGATACTAGAATTTTAGTGGATTTACAGAAAAAAAATATCAAAAAAATTCTTA
>JALOQQ010000091.1 GCA_025453315.1 Planctomycetota bacterium | reverse complement strand
AATACTACTGAAAATTTCGTAATTGATGTAAAGGAGCCGACCCAAAATTTAATGACCAAAAAAATTATTGATGAAAAAAATCCCTTTATTCTTCATCCTAAAGAATTTGCTCTCGGTTTAATTTATGAAGAAACTGGAGTTTCGGCAAAATTAGTTGGTCGTCTAGAAGGCAAAAGTTCTCTCGGTCGTCTTGGTCTTATAATTCATACTACGGCTGGTTATCTTGATCCAGGCAATTCTTTAAAAATGACCTTAGAACTCTTTAATGCCGGACCACTACCAATAAAACTTTATTATAAAATGAAAATTGCTCAGATGGCTTTTGAATATCTATCTTCTCCTTGTGAAAAACCTTACGGCTCAGCTGGACTGGGCAGTAAATATTTTGGCGATAAACTACCCAAAGCTTCGGAAATGTATAAAAATTTTAGTAAGAAAAAATAAAAAGTCTTTGTAAAAGTCTGGAGCAAAAAATTAAAAACGAACTTATTTATTTAACATAACATCATATGAAAATTTATTTAGACTTATTGCGTGATGTGCTGGAAAACGGCAAAAGTAAAGATGATCGCACTGGAGTTGGGACAATTAGTGTCTTTGGCCGTCAAGTTCGTTATGATTTGAATCAGGGCTTTCCTTTATTAACTACTAAAAAACTACATCTTAAATCAATTATTCATGAATTATTGTGGTTTTTGAAAGGAGATACAAATGTTAAATATTTGCACGATAATGGTGTAACCATTTGGGATGAATGGGCTGATGAAAATGGTGATCTAGGACCAATTTACGGTAAACAATGGACAGCTTGGGAAGCAAAAGATGGAAGTAAAATAAATCAGATTGCGGAAGCACAAAAAATGTTAAGAGAAACACCGGAATCACGTCGCATTATAGTTAGTGGTTGGAATATCGGGGACTTGCATATGATGGTAGGCAATAAACGTTGTGCCCCGCCTCCTTGTCATACTCTTTTCCAATTTTATGTTTCTCCTGATAAAAAATTATCTTGTCAGCTTTATCAAAGAAGTGCTGATTTATTTTTAGGAGTTCCTTTTAATGTAGCCTCTTACGCCTTACTTACAATGATGATGGCCCAAACTTGTAATTTGGAACTTGGGGATTTTGTTCATACTTTTGGTGATCTACATATTTATAAAAACCATACTGAACAGGTTAATTTACAATTAAGCCGCCAGCCAAAACCTTTACCAAAAATGAAAATCAATTCGGAAGTTAAAGATATTTTCTCTTTCAAATTTGAGGATTTTGAATTAACAGATTATAATCCAGATCCAGGAATTAAGGCACCTATTGCTATTTAATAAAAATAACAAAACCATAAATTTAAATTAAGCTTATAGCAACTATTCATTCGCTCAAACAGACGCTTCGCTTCTTACGAAGCTCGCTATACTCAATCATGAACACTTGCCATAAGCTTAGTTATTATAATATATGATACCAGTAACTCTAATTATGGCTATTACGGCCGATGGCAAAATAGCTAAAGATAGTGGTCATCTAGCCGATTGGACTAGTCGAGAGGATAAAAAACATTTTGTAGAAATTACGAAAGAATTTGGCGTAATTATGATGGGCGAAAATACTTTTAAAACTTTTCCGGCGCCGCTTAAAAATAGACTTAACGTTGTCTTTTCTTTAAATGAAAATCAGCCAGAAATTGAGGGCGTAAAATGGGTTAAAGGAGAGCCAGAAGAAGTATTAAAAGAATTAGAAAAAATGGGCTATAAAAAAGTATTGCTCGGTGGCGGTTCCTTTCTTAATACTCTTTTTATGCAAAAAAAATTAGTTTCTGAATTAATTTTAACAGTTGAACCAAAAATATTCGGCGCTGGACTTTCTTTATTTAACCAAGATTTAGATGCTGATCTTAAATTACTAGAATTAAATAAGATTAACGATGATGCTTTTGTCATGAAATATAAGGTTGATTATAAATAATGTTTTATCAAACCGCTTTATTTTAAGTTATTCTAATTAATGGCCAGTTTTAAATTACTAATAAATTTATGCCTAACAAAAAAACCATTATTGCAATCATTGGCATGGCTGGATCTGGTAAAACAGAGGTTATAGCTTATTTAGAAAAAAAATATTCCTGGCCTAAAATTTATCTTGGTGCCGCAACTTTTGAACGAATGGATAAAGAAGGTTTGGTTTTAAATTATAAAAATGAGAGAATGATGAGAGAAAAAATTAGGAAAGAAATGGGTATGGGGGCTTATGCTATTTTAGCCTTACCAAAAATAAAACAGGCTTGCCAAAAGAGCAATGTAATACTTATAGAAAGCCTATATAGTTGGGCTGAATATAAAATATTAAGGCAAAAATATAAAGATACTTTTAAGGTTGTAAATATTTTTGCTAGTCCAGAAACCAGGTTTAAGCGCCTTAAAAAAAGATTAAAAAGACCAATGAAAAATTTACGCGAATTTGAAGAACGTGATTTTTCAGAAATTGAGAATTTAGAAAAAGGTGGACCAATAGCTAGAGCTGATTACACTATTATTAATGAAGGAAATACACAAAATTTAAAGAAACAAGTTGATTTAATATTAAAAAACATTTTCAAAAAATAAACTTTGTAAAACAAAACTTATTTTAATATCATAAATTAAAATCATTATGCTTAATCTATTAATTTTCGGCCCTCCCGGAGCCGGTAAAGGAACACAAGCTAAAATGTTAGCTGAAAAATATCAGCTTAACTATTTTTCAACTGGGGAAATTTTTAGAGAAGAAATGGCTAAAGGTAGTGAGTTAGGAAATAAAGTAAAAAATATTATCGAACAGGGTGCTTTGGTTCCGGATGAAATTACGATAGCTATTTTAGAAGAAAGGATAATTGAAAAAAAAGAAGGCAACGGTTTTCTGTTAGATGGCTTCCCTCGCACCATTCCTCAGGCTGAAGCTTTAGATATCTTTATGCAAAAAGAAAATCTAAAAATTTCCGGGGTACTATCTTTAGAAGTTCATAATGAAGAAATAATTAAACGTTTAATTTTACGCGGCCAAACTTCTGGGCGTCTTGATGATAATGAAGAATCAATAAAAAATCGTTTAGAGGTTTATGACAAACAAACCGCTCCTCTACTAGAATATTACCAAAAAAAAGGTAATTTACTACCAGTTAATGGAATTGGCGATATTGACGAAATACAAAATAATTTGTGTATAGAGATTGACAAAATAAAGTAAAAGGAAGACAATATAGTGTTAAAACCTTATAAAACCGCAGTTCCCTGCGGTTTTATAAACCAAATAATAAATAAATTGCTAGAATAAATAATTACTAAACTAATTACTATTATCAATGATTTTGTACTAATTATTTTATGAATAATTTCCCCGGAAAATTTATTGTTTTATACGGAATTAATAATCTAGGAAAAAGCACTCAAGCCAAAAAATTGGTTGAGCGCTTAAATTCTTATGGCCAAAAAACAGAATATTTAAAATATCCGATTTATGACTTACATCCTTCTGGCAAAGTATTAAATAATTATCTAAGAGGTGGGAATATTTTTGAATTGACCGCTCGCGAAGCTCAATTAATTTACACTCTTAATCGTACTCAATATCAAAATGAATTAATTAAAAAATTACAAAACGGCATTAATATTATTGCCGAAGATTATACTGGAACAGGCTTGGCTTGGGGTATAGGAGCCGGAGTTGATGAACATTTTTTAAAAGGTATAAACTCACATCTCTTAAAAGAAGATTTGGCCTTTCTTTTTGACGGCGAACGTTTTTTAAGCGGTTTGGAAAATGGACACAAGCATGAAACCAATAATGAACTTACCGAAAAAGTAAGAAAAATACACTGGCGTTTAGCTGAAGAATTAAGTTGGGTAAAAATCAATGCTAATTTAAGTATTGATGAAATTCATAAAGTGCTTTGGAAATATATTACTACCATAATTCATAATGATAATTTTAAAGAAAAATTAATTAATAGAGAAAAATTAGAAAAATTAACGGCCGAAAGAATAACAGACACTGCTAAATTACCAAGTAAGTCATATAATCATGATGCTGGTTTCGATCTTTACGCCAATGAATACTATTCTCTTTTGCCAGGACAAAGAACTGCTATTA
>JALOQQ010000090.1 GCA_025453315.1 Planctomycetota bacterium | reverse complement strand
AAACTTTTTCAATTTCATCTATTTTTTTACCAATAAGTCGTGGTAGGCGGTCAGCGTAGTTAAAACAAAACTTTTTAAATTCTTCGTAATCATCTTTTATTTCTAAGTATTGATGACGAAGCGAGTCTTTTTTGTACATTTCTTTTAATAAGACATTACCATTAAATTCGATATCGCATTTTATTAAATAAACACCAAAGTCTAAAACATTAGATTTAAATTCTAAAACTTTTTCAATTGCCGGATCGGCTTCTAAAATTTCTATAATTCTCTCTTCAATATTATCGGGAACGGTGTGTCCTAGTAAAAATTTTCTATTTTTCATAATTAGCATAATTGCTACCACGGCTAATAACGAACCAATAATTATAGAACCAACAGCATCCCAATAATGTTGGCCAGTTATTTGGGATAATAATAAACTGGAAAAGGCTACTAAAATACCCAATAAAGCAACACTGTCTTCATAAAAAACAGCTAAAGTTGAAGGATCGCAATTTTTTAAAGCTTTAGAAAAGCTTTTACCATCAGAATGTTTTTTAATTTCTTTTATGGCTGATAAAAGGGGGATGGTTTCTAGAACAAAAGACACCGCCAAAACAATAAAAGCAATTGGCTCAAAGATAATGTTTTTTTCTATAAATAGAGAGGTAAAGCCATGGTAAAGAGTTACTCCAGCACCAAGAAAAAATATACCACAAGCTGAAATTAACGCCCAAAAAAAACGCTCGCGGCCATAACCATAGGCAAATTGATCATCGGGTTGCTTAGTAGACTTTCGTAAACCCACCATTAATAAGGCTTGATTAGAAGTGTCGGCAACACTATGAATCGCTTCCGAAAAAAGAGCGCTGGAGCCAGTGAGGAAAAAAGCAATAAATTTTATAATAGTAACAAAAAAATTTCCAATTAAAGCAAAGGCAACCGGCCTAAATCCTTTTATATTATTGTGAAGCATAATTTTATAATGGAATTTTACTGTTTTGGTGTGGGGTAAAGCTTTTTAATTAAATAAGTATTTTTTAAACTATAGCCCATTTTTCTATAATATGGTCTAACACCAATCCCAGAGATAATAGCGATATTAGCACATTTTTCTTTTTTAGCAATAAGTTCGGCGGCGGCTATTAATTTTTTACCCAAACCGCGATGTTGTACTTTTTTGCCTTGACCCATCGGCATTAACTCTCCATAAACATGAAGTTCTCTAATAATTACTGGAGAGATGGGGCTGGTCTTATTGATATAAAGTCGGCAAAAACCAAAAAGTAATTTTTTTTGTTTATGTTCAAAACTAAGAAAATATTCAGTCCCTCCACTACTTTTATAAACAATCTTTTTAAAAACAGCGCCCTTAGTTGAAAAAGCTTCTTTTGCCTCGCGACAACGAATACAATTACAATCAACTCCCTGATTTTTCATTATCTGACGAAGATTAGTAATGATATTACCAGCTACAATTGATTCACTGGGGATATCTCTAATTAAACGAATAATTCGAACATAAGGTGGAATTATCTTTTTACAGTTAATAATTAGTTCTTGTAATTCTTTATCAGAATAAGGTTGGTATTTGCCGGCTCGGTACCAACGATATAATAGACTTCCTTTAGTAACTACGGTTGGATAAAATTTTATTTGATCGGGTTGATAGTCTTCATTTTCAAATAATTCTTTAAACATTGCCAAATCTTTTTGAGGAGTAGACCCTGGTAATGCGGGCATAATATGGTAGGTAATTTTAAAACCATATTGTTTCAATAATTTAGTAGCCAAAATAATTTCTTTAATACCATGACCACGACGATTGAGTTTTAAAATATTATTATCAATTGCTTGAACGCCCATTTCCACGCGAGTACAGCCCAGGAAACGCATTTCTTGTAATTCTTTTTCATTAATATAGTCTGGTCTGGTTTCTAAAGTTAAACCGATTATTTTATATTGAGTTTTTTCGTTACGTTTTTGTTCTGATAATAATTTTTGCTTTAAAACAGAAAGGGGCAACTTTAAAGATGGGCCATCTTTTATTTTTTTATTTACTAAAAAATTAATTGTTTTTTTATCTTTTATACTTTCAATGTCCAGGTTACTTAATAACTTTTGGTTTATATTAAAATCATTGGCGGCACGAAAACATTCACTGATATACCAAAATTTATAAAATTCTGGCAAATAACTCCAGGTACCACCAATAACAATTATTTCTATTTTTTCTGGATGATGACCATTGCTTTCTAGAGCTTTAAGTCGTAAAGTTACTTGTTTATAAGGATTATAATTACAACGAATCGCTCTCATGACGGCTGGTTCGTTAGAAAGATAACTTACGGGAACATTTTTTTCTCGAGGACAATAGGCACATTTTCCGGGACAAGTGTAGGGCTTAGTCAGAACAGCCACGGGCGCAATGCCAGACAAAGTTCTAATTGCTCTTTTGCGTAAAATTAGTTCTTGATTTGGCAGAGAAAGTATTTTTTTATTTTTTATTAAATTAGAGTAAGTTCTTAAAATATCAGAATTCAATAAAATAGCTTGCGCATATTTTTTAGCAATTACTCTTTTTATTGTGGCCAATTCTTTTTGATTCTTTATTTTGGGCAAATAATTAATTATTAAGTCTTCGGCCGGTTCAATTTTGTTTTGGTTTTTTATCATAGTGTTAATATCAAAAGGTGTTTTGTATTATAGCATATTATTGGTGTTTAAAGAAAAAAAGACTGTCTTTTTCAGACAGTCTTTTTAAAATAATTAAAACCAATTATTTTTTAGCTCCCGAGTAAGCGATGGCTTGCATAGCATTCCAATCTTCAGTGGTTTGGGGAGTTTCACCATAAATCCATTTATAAATTTGAATAGCTCTTTTTTCGCTATTAAGATTTCTGTTTTCCGCCTTTTGTCTTAAACCGTAGGCCATAACAACAATAGCCGCCTCATCATTTGCATTATCTAAATTAGCTTCACGACCATAAATTTTTATAAAACGCTGTTTGGCTTCATTTTCGGCGACCTCACTTCTCTGTTCTGGCCAACGACCATTGGCTATTTTTATAGTATCTCTTATTTCGTTTTCATTTTCAGGAAGTTTACCAAAAGCGGATTTATAAGAATTGAGAACTGCGGCGCGTTCGCCCTGACCCAATTTGCTAGTATTTTCATCTACACCGTAAGTAATAAAGTTTTTAATGGCGGTTTGGGTTGATTCAGTCATTTTAGACAAGTCCGTGGCTAAAGATTTTAAATACTTAATTTCAGCTTGTTGTTCTTGAATAATACTACGTAAAGATTTTATTTCTTTTAAAATTTCTTCTAAATTGTTGTTGGTTAGGTTTTTTGCACTTTCATTAATATTTTCAGTTGAATTAGAATCTACAATTTTTTTACATTCACCGCTATAAGCTATTTTTATATCACCAGCCACACATTTATTAGAATAGGTTTTGCCATTAACTCCACAAACAGGCATATATTCCATGGTGCAAGCCTTTATTCCTTCAGTACTATTGTCAGTATTTTCATTAGAACCTAAACTTAATTTTATTTGGTTACTATAAACACCACATTTTCCTCCTAAGTATTCACAAACCCTAACATAATAAATACCACTACCACTAAAGGCCTTTAAAGTATCAACTCTAGTATTGGGATCAGAATAATAATTATAACGATCCCCGTCTCTTAAAGGATAAGTTGGCCCTTCATTTTTAGACCAAACAACTTTAAAACCCATTGAAGAATAACCATTTGTTTCCCAAAAAATTTTATTACCCTCCGCTTTTAAATAAATTGATTTAACCACGGATTTGGTCTCCGATGAATTTTCAGTGTAAGTCGCTCTAGTTGTAGCAGCTCCCAATAAGACTCCTAAGGCCAAAAGAGCGCTTAAGAGGATTTTTGTGTGTTTCATAAGCAATGACGCAATTTAGCAAATAACTAAATTACAAATTAATAATTACTTTTTTATTATAACATATTTTTTTCGTTTTTTCTATTATTCACAAAACCCAAAACTTGGATTATAATAATCGTATATTTATATGAAGTGGTATAATATTTCAATTTATTTTCAAAGAAAATTGGCCCATATCTTGGTGGGTATAATATTTTTTTTCTTAGCCAATTATTT
>JALOQQ010000017.1 GCA_025453315.1 Planctomycetota bacterium | reverse complement strand
CGTTACGGCAGGCGCGAAATCGGTATATGTTCTGACTGGTCATGGTGAAAAGCATAGAGATGAATTAAATCTACAGCCTGATTATTTGGCGACGGATATTTTTCAGGAGACAGTGCTTCATGGCGCTATCAACAAACCAGTGAAGCCAATATCATTTGGCTTAATTTAAATAAAGCTAAAAATGATCAGCTTACTAGTCCCGGGATCCAAACAAACACCTTTACCAACAATGCTTGGGCTAGTAGAAACATAACTGCATTTTATCCAGGCACTAACTGGATTAAAGTTGTTTTAACTAATGCAGATTATACTAATAGTTCTCATGATTTCGTAGTTTTAAAGTATTATGGTAATTTAAATAATTACCCTGATCCGAACAAGATTTACGAAAAAAATTATATCAAAGTGAATGAGAGCGATTATGATAAAAAGAGTTACTTTAAGTTTTCAATACAAAACTTGAAATAAAAGTATTAAAAAGCTTAAAAACAATATAAAAGCCGTTATACCAATACGGCTTTTTTTTATTTAATATTAGCTAAAATATAGTTTAAAAATAAAAAACTTAAAAATGCTCACAACAACTATTGACATAAATCGATAATTTTGTTAGAATATAAAGTCAAAATAATTATGCTCTTTAAAACCTAACAGTGCTTTAATAAAGCATTTTTTTCATCACACTTTAGTCAGTATTTATTGAAACTCAGAATATAATAGTAATTAATTAATAATTCCTTAAATTTTGTAAAAATGAAAAAGATGAATTTAAATCCAAAAATGTTGGCAATCACAGTTATTGCTGCAACTTTATTTGCCTCTTGCGAAGAAAAATTTGACGAAGTAACAAAAACAGAAATTGTGCCGACGTCAATTACAAATCAACAAAGAAGCTTAAGCTTCGAGGTTGGCAAAACTATAAACGTTCAAACAATGCACCTCAAATCGGCGAAAGTGGATTCCACAATCATTGACCCGGGCGTAAATGCAAGCATTTTAATTACCGTACACGTAAAAGGTGCCACAGCTGGAACAAAAACGTACACTTGGAACGATGGCATTACAACAGCCTACGCAACAACCAACGACTCAACTGAACGCTTCCTTTATTCAACGGCCGCTAAAATCAATCTGATTGTTTCCTATCGCGATAATTTTGGCACTATCACCGACACATTAATAATGGATATTAGAAACATTACCGTTATTGGTGGCAGTGAAGCTGAATTCAAATTATTCTCGATTGGTCAAACTTTTGCTGATGGGACCGACTACGTTATTGGCGCAAACATGCCGAAACTTTTTGGTACAAACTACTTAAAAACTGATTCATTCTCTTATGCCGATGACAATAACAATAGTTGGTATTATAACCAAAACTATAAATGGTCTAAGAGAGATTCAGTTTGGTACACCCGCACAGTAAGAATTCGCAACGGACAAAAAGTGGCCTTACAATTCGTTTCCTCTTCAGGAAAATGGCCGATCAGTGCTAATGGTGGTAAATTTGCTTGGAAGTCAGGAACAAACGAACGTTTAGCTTTTTATGGTGAAGATGGTGCCAGAATAGTTGCCTTTCAGGATTCGGCACTTTTAAATCCTAAAGCTTACGGTGAAGACTCAAAAGTTGCTAACTGGTTACGTTTTTCTGTAAACAGTAACGACACTGTTTATGTTAACTTAAGAGGATCATCAATTGTTAGCCCATACTTAAAGGCTCAGGTTGATCCGATCGGTAATATTTGGACAAACGTTGTGGGTGTTATAAAACCCGGTGCTGATTGGATAGCCTTTACCACAAAAGGTATGAGCAGTACAGCAGGAACGCTGGTGTTCAAAGTTTACAATAATTCTATTGCTATCCAAAATCCAAAGCCCTTACCAAACCAGCCAACCGACGTATTTGCATCACCTGCAATAAACCTTAAATAAAAGGTATTTGCGATAAACTTCTTGAAGCGTTTTTCTCCGGAAAAACGCTTCTTTTTTTTAACAAAACGATCTAAGAAATAATCATTAAAATCAATTTTTATAATTTTAACAACTAATTTAAATTATTGTTTGCGTATTAAAATAATCTATCCTTAAAATAAAATAAACCCTTTATCTCTTGCGAAATAAAGGGTTTAAAAACATTAAAACTAAATACTAGTTAGCTGCAATTATGCCCTGATCACTAACAGTAAAATGTAAATTAAAATCAGAACTGTTATACCAAGGCGATCCAGCAAACCAAGCCCAAGTTTTTTTACTACCATTAAATTTATACATATTAACGGAATAAGAGATATTTTTACCTGGAACTAGATTAATGGGAAAAATAACAAAATTCTTCCCAAGCATTATACCTTTTAAAGTAGAAGGGGTTGTCTCAGAATTAGTCCAATAGCTTGTGCCATCAACTATCCCCTCTAAATAGAAATCACCGGTAATACTGGCTTGTCCAGAAACCGTGTTGGGATTAAACACCAAATACATTTTATTGGCAGCATCTTTATAAAACACCGGGCTTTGAGTTGAGAGCATCGCATTTGCGGCAGTTATTACTTTAATTTGATTAACCTTTTCGCTTTCAGTGCCATCAACCAAATAAAGTGTAACAGTATAAGTTCCGGCTGTTTGATAAACATGCGAAACTAATTTGCCACCACGGACTTTCTTACCATCACCAAATTCCCAATCATAGGTACCATCTCCTTTAACATAAAAAGTAATAGAATCACCGATTGGCATAATCGAGTCATTAATTAGAGCATAGTCCTTTTTCAAGGCATTGTAAGTGACTGTAAAATCGCCGTTAACTTTTTTCTCATCAATTTTTTCTTTTTTTACGGAGGTTAGATCATCCTCCTCTTCGGTACACGAAGGTACTGTTAACACAACAATTGCCAGTAATGTAACCAGCCAAACAATCTTCTTTTTCATCTTTTTCAGAATTTAAGTTATTACTTTAAAAAATTTCTACATTTTAAGTTTTAAAAAGATCAGGCTAACAATAAAAATTAACTATTCTTCCACCTGAAACAATAAAAATAGTTCAAATAATATTATAATAAATATTTTGTTTTGTCAACCCCAATTAAACACTTTATCAATTAAAAACAAAGCTTGAATCAATTTTAACTTAAAAATGCCAAAACTTGGCTAATTATACCCATCTTTACAAAGCTACTGGGCTATGATAAAGTAAAAACATAAATTTAACTATAAAACTTCTGATTTTAGGAAAAATTTGGCTTAGAAATCACTATTTTTAGATACCATGTTCAAACTGTCTTTCACCAATCAATTGTCAGTAATAACCTTAAACCAAAGGGTGATTTTCTAGTACAAACCACTATTTTCTAAAGCAGAATAAAAATCCTATGCAATATTTATTGTATGTTATCCTGCTGGCTGGTGGTTTTTTTGTTGGCTTTTTATTATTTAAAAGAAAAACTGGCCGCAAGATTGAAGATGTAAATGCCGAAGCTGAAAAGATTCTCAACGATGCCAAGATGAAAGAAAAAGAGCAGCTCTTAAGAGCCCAAGATAAAGCTCTAAAAATAATCGAAGAGGCTAAAAAAGAAGAATCTGACAGAAGACGCGAAGTGTTAGAACAACAAAAAAGATTAGAACAACGTGAAAATGCTTTCTCCCAAAAATTACTTGATTTACAAGAAAAGCAACAAAAGCTTTATGACAAAGTAAATGAAGTCCAAGAAATTAAAGAAAGTATTCAAAAAATAAAACAAGAGCAACTAGAAAAGTTAGAAAAAATTGCTGGCTTTACCCGTGATGAAGCTAAAGATGTTTTATTGAAAAATATCGAAGATCAATATAAAGAAGATTTAATTGTTAGAGTAAGAAAATTAGAAGATGAGAATAGTGATATTATTGAAGAAAAATCCAAAAATTTAATTGCTGGGGCCATGCAAAGAATGGTTTCTTCTTATGTTCCAGAATTAACTACTACTACAATTGATTTACCTAATGATGAAATGAAAGGAAGAATTATTGGTCGTGAGGGTAGAAACATTAAAGCTATTGAACAAATGACCGGTATTGAAATTATCGTTGATGACACCCCCAATGCTATTACCATTTCTGGATTTTCTCTTATCAGACGTCACGTTGCTAAAAAAGCTTTAGAGCACTTAATAAAAGATGGTCGCATTCACCCAACCAAGATTGAAGATGCGGTAGAAGAGGCTAAAAAAGAAATCGCCATTGATATTAAAAAAGCTGGTGAAGAAGCTATGTATGAAGTTGGTGTTGCTGGCTTTGATCCAAAATTAGTACAAATTTTAGGACGTCTAAAATATCGTACTAGTTATGGTCAAAATGCCTTACGTCACTCTATTGAAGTAGCTCATTTCTCAGCTTTATTAGCTGAAGAATTAGGTGCTGATGTTACACTCGCCAAGAAAGGCGGTTTACTACATGATATTGGCAAAGCGGTAGATCATGAAGTTCAAGGTAACCATACTGAAATTGGTCGCGACATTGCCAAGAAATTTAATTTACCAGCAGAAATAATCGCCCCAATTGAAACTCATCACGAGGATCATCCTAGTACTCTCATTTCCGTTATCGTTAAAGTAGCTGATGCTATTTCTTCAGCTCGACCGGGTGCAAGAAGTGATTCTTATGAACACTACTTACAACGTTTAGAAGAATTAGAAAAAATTGCCAACACCTTCGAGGGCGTAGATAGAAGTTATGCTATCCAAGCAGGACGTGAAGTAAGAATTTTCGTTAAGCCTGATGAAATTGATGATTTAAAATCACAAAACTTAGCTCGCGATATTGCTAAAAAAATAGAACAAGAACTTAAATATCCGGGTGAAATTAAAGTTAATGTTATTAGAGAAACTCGCGTTACTGAGTACGCTCGCTAAAAATAATTAATTCTTAAAAATATGAACAAAGCAACATTAATCGAAAAGTTAAGCACTAAAAGCGGTCTTAACAAAAAACAAGTCGAAACCTTTTTAGATCACTTAACCGACACTATTATTGAAGAATTAAAAGTTGGCGGAGAGGTAACCTTAACTGGTTTTGGTACTTTTTCTTGTCGTACTCGTTATTCACGTGGCGGCGTTAACCCACGTAATCCTCAAGAACGCATTACTATTCCTGAAGTAAAAGTGGCTAAATTTAAAACTGGCAAAAATCTCAAAGACGCTTTAAAGAGTAAAAAATAATTATTTTCTTCTTTCCAGGCTTCCTGCCTGGAGCGCGCTCATAGCTCAACTGGATAGAGCATCTGGCTTCGGACCAGAAGGTTGTGGGTTCGAATCCTGCTGGGCGCGCTGTGTGCAGGAAAATTTTTAGTTAAATCTTTACGACTCGAAGTATTGATCAAATTGAAATAATTTATTACAATTCTTGGCAGATAGCTAAAAGCTATTTTTTTAAATTAAGGCTGGGTAGCTCAGTTGGTTAGAGCGTAGCACTCATAACGCTAAGGTCGAGAGTTCGAGCCTCTCCTCAGCCACCTTATCAACAGAAATACTAAGATTATTTATTGACAGATCTGGAGGAAATGATAAAAATATATAAGTATAGTTTTGCATCCATAGCTCAGTTGGTAGAGCAGCTCCCTCTTAAGGAGATGGTCGAGGGTTCGAATCCCCCTGGGTGCACAAATAAGTAAATAATAAAAAAACAGATTTGAAGTCTGTTTTTTTGTTTGGTGTTTACCTCTTAATCTTATACCAACTACTTGACATATTGACAAATATCTGTTATTTGCTATAATATATAAATAATTAACTGTTCTTATTTAAATTAATAAAAAACTGGAGGACTTCCTAATGAAAAAAATTCAAATTATAACCGTAATTTTGTGTGCTTCTTTACTGTTTAGCTGTAAACAAGAGACTAAGAACCCAATTCCCGTAGATAAAAATGAATGGGTAGTTGAACTCAAGAATCCAATCACGCCTCAAAAACAACAAATTGAAGAATTATTCTTGCCCTCAGAAACATTTCAAACGTTTGAAGCGAATAAACTTTCACAGGTTACATATCAATTAATAGACGGTAAAACCATAAAAGTTGCCAATACTATTAAAACAAAAAACGATTTACCGGGAGATGCAGACCGCTACTGTTTAACCGCCCAATTCTTATGTTGGCCAATTAAAAACGATAATTGGAATTATAATGGAACTTATGGAGTAAAAGATCCTTCAAATTATCTTTACGTAATCTGTTATCAAGGCACATATTTAGCCCTAACTTTTACAAACAACAAAATGTTCTGTAAAAAGATTGATTACAAAGAATAAATAATCAATTAAAAAAATCAAGAGTCAGCATATAGCCAAAGCTGACTCTTCTTTTATAAAAAATATTTTTAATCAATTCATAAAAGACGCTTTTCATAATTACTTATGATAATTGTCTATATTTATATAACCATTAATAACTAGACTACTAGGTTCATTGACTAAAATACATATCTGTGCTAATATTCCCTTACTTATAACTCTTAGCGGCTTTTAGATAAATGCTATCGATTAAAGCCAGCGACGGAGATAGATAAATTATTTTATCTATTTCGATTCGAATCTCATGTCTAAATATTAAATGGCGGGGGAAGTCGGACCATTATAATATTTATTAACCCTCAATCCGGTCTAAACCGGTAAATCATTTAAATACATAATATCTTATTATGTATAATGTTATTTTTTATGTCTCAAACCGAAAAAAGCCAAGTTACTTTTAATGATCTTGGCGTCAGTCCAATTATCTTAAATGTCTTACAAAAATTAAAGATAGAAACACCAACGCCTATCCAAAAAAAATCTATACCCATAGCCCTACAAGGCGAAGACCTAATCGGTATTGCCCAAACTGGTACCGGAAAAACTTTTGCTTTCGGCATACCAATGTTACAAAAATTAGCTGTTGAAGCTGGTCAGGGTTTAATAATTTTACCAACCAGAGAATTAGCTCTACAAGTAGAAGAAAATTTAAAAAAAATTAGCCCTTCTCTAAATTTAAGAACTGCAGTTTTAATTGGTGGCCAATCTATGGATAAGCAGTTATATCAATTAAGGAGAAACCCTCATATTATTATCGCTACTCCCGGTAGACTTATTGATCATCTTAAAAGAAGATTAGTTAAATTAAATGAAGTTAAGATGCTAGTTTTAGACGAAGCTGATATGATGTTTGATATGGGTTTTGCGCCACAAGTTGAAGTTATTTTAGCTGACATCAAACAGAAACATCAAACTTTATTATTCTCTGCCACTATGCCAGCGGCCATTGCCAAGCTAGCCGCTAAACACATGAATTTACCAGTTAGTATTGAGGTGGCTCCTTCCGGAACAACTGCTGAAAAAGTGGAACAGGAAGTATATGTAGTTAGAAAAGAAGAAAAAATAAAACATTTAACAGATATTTTAGAACAATATCAAGGTTCTGTTTTAGTTTTTACACGCACCAAATATGGCGCCAAAGCTCTCACGCAAACCATTCAAAAGATAGGACAAACTTCAGCTGAAATACATTCTAATCGCTCCCTTTCTCAACGTCGCGAAGCTTTAGCTGGTTTTAAGAGTAAAAAATATCGTGTCTTAGTAGCTACCGATATTGCCGCTCGTGGTATTGATGTCACTGGCATTGAATTAGTCGTTAACTATGACTTGCCAGAGAGTTCGGAAGACTATGTTCATCGTATTGGTCGCACCGGTCGCGCTGGTAACGTCGGTCGTGCTATTTCTTTTGCTACTCCTGATCAATGGAGAGAAATTAGAAGTATAGAACGTCTAATTAATAAGACGCTCACCATGAAAAAATTTGCCGAAATGAATCAACCAATCGAAAGAAGCAGAAGAGTGGGTGGTAATTTTCGCAAAGACAATTTCCGAAATAACAACTTTAGAAGCAATGGGCCAAGAAATAATGTTAGTAGCTTTAAAAGAGACGACTTCAAAAAGATCCCATTTACTAAAAATAATTTTAAAAAAGATAATTTTCAAAAAAGTAGCCCCAGCGAAAGTTTTGGTTTTAAAGAATCTGGATTTAAAAATAAATTTAATAACAAATTCAAAAGTCAATCCAATGATAAATTCGGAAATAAATCTAATAACAGATTGGAAAGCAAATTTCAAACTAAATCCTCTACCCGCTCACGCAGTATAGCCGATGATTATGCTCAAGATCTCTTTCCAAGTGAAAGAAGAAAACCTTCTACCCATCCCAATAATAAAACTTTTTTTTCTTCAAGTAGTAATAAAGTAACTGATAGAAATTCAAAAAACAAACCTTTTAAGTTTGCTTCTCGAGATTCTAAATTTAAACGTCGTCCTTCGACTAATTCAAAATATTAATTACTCCTTTATTCGCATCTACTTCGACTATATCGCCATCCCGTAAAACCTGGGTGGCGATTTTAGTGCCAACTACACAAGGTTTTTTTAATTCTCGGGAAACAATGGCGGCATGAGAAGTAATACCTCCCATATCAGTAATAAAAGCTGAAGCTTTTTTCATGGCTGGCAATAATTGTGGACTAGTAGAAACCGATACCAAAATATCACCCTCGCTAATTTTATTATTATGTTGGGGACCAAAGACTAAGCGAACCATGCCTCTCACCTTACCCGGACAAGCTGTTTGCCCTTTAATAGTCTTGGTTTTATTAATAGCTAAACGATTTATGCGCTCAGCTAAATAAGAATTTATTTTTTCTTCATTAATAACTATCTGGTAATCATCAGCTGACTGCGGAATAAATAAACTACGTTCAAAGCGTTCTTTTAAATCACTAGGTGAATTCTTTCTATTTTTTATCGCCTTAATCAACTCTTTAGTAGACAAAGTTTCCAAATATTTAGCCTCTATCTTAAATCTTTTAGCTAAACGATCAATAATTTTATTAACTATTACATAAATAGCCTGTCGCCTATCAGAGCGCCAAGACTTTATTTGTACTAAATCACGGGAAACAGCTAACAACCTTTCTTCTTTAGAGTTAAGTTTAAGCTCAATCTTTAATAACTCTGAAGGAACTATTTGTTTCTCATAAAAAGCATGATTTTTTTTAATATCTCTTAAATTTTCTAAAGTTAACCCTCGGCCAATATATCCTTGATCCAACCAAAAATATTTTTTTAATAGTTTAGAAATTTCTTTAGCGGAATTCAAATTGACTCTAGAAATTTCTTGATAAGCTTGTTCAGTAAGACTTAATTCTTTGGGATTACTTAAATTTTCCAAATAGACACTAATTGAATATTTTAATTTCTTTCTTTTGGTAAATATTTTAGTAATAGCTTCGGAGATAAAACCATAAATATCCGAAAAGGCTACCGCCATTCCCCAGGCGGCAAATTGAGCCTGCAATTTACGACTTAATAACAAAAATTTTATTATTTCTAAATCGCTTAGTTTGTTAAGACGAGGTAAAATTTCTTCAGCCAATTTTATGATTTGTTCAGCTAAGCGCCAATTTTGTTTTTTAATTTCTTGAAGTAATTTGGGGTTATTAATAACTAAATTAGCACAAGCTTGAGAAAAAATTTTAGCTTGTTTTTCGTTCTGAAAATAATTTAAAGTTTCTCCCTTTAAAAGTTCTACAAAAGAATCCGGTACCAAATAACCAGTTTGTTTTTTAAGAAGCTTAGAGCGCATGCCAGTCCAAGTTGTTTCAATATTAATAAATGAAGTATTAATATCTTGATTTAATAAACAATATTTGGGCATACTAATTATTATTAATAAATAGCTTTAGCTAATAATATTATTTGGCTACTTTTTTTACCTTTTATTTAATCTTTTTATTTAATTAAGGTACCAACAAAACCACGGCCATTTAAAAAATCCTTAACTTTATCGAGCTTACTACCGTTCATAATTAAAACTTGGGTTTTGTTTTTCTGACAAAGTTTTGAAGCAATGGGATCAAAAGGCATATTTAAACCCGGCGTCCAAGTATTGCCAACTATTTTTCTAAAATCTGACCATTTAATTTCTTTGATAATCTGAGCGTCTTTAAATTTTTTCGGATCCTTATTATAAACATAATCAATATTAGAAAGATTGATCATAGTTTTCGCTCCCTGATTTTGTGCTACCAGTGCCGCCATATAATCCGTAGAGCGACCCGGCTTAAAGCCTGCCCCAAAAACCACTAGATTTCTTTTATTGTTAATCTTTTGTTCTGGGTCCAAAATAATACCCTCGTTAGCTAAAGGGCCAAAAATAGCTTTAAGTAAATAAGCATTTAGACGGCTAGCCTGAATACCAACCCAATCTAGATCTAAAGATTTGGCGCTAGCAATATTTTTAGCTGCCTGCTGATAAGTACGTGCCGTGTTTCCACCGCCACAAATAATTAAAAAACGCTTTCCCTTTTTCATTTCTTGAACAATTAAATCTTTAAATTCTTTTAAAAAATTTTCTTGTATTCCTTCAGCGCGAGAAATTAATGAACCGCCAAGCGAAAGAATAAATGTTTCTGGTTTAGCCATATCTATACAAAAAGAAAACCGCTTTCACGGTTTCCTTAAAATTTTAATTATTATTCTTCAACTACTTTTTTAGCATCTTTGTTTTCTTTACTTTCTTTTTCAGTTATTGCTTTTAAAATAGCTTTTTTAATTTCATTAACTAATTTCTTTTCCTCTTTAATAGTCTTCTTAGCATTCTCACGACCAGTACCTAATTTAATATCACCAAAGGAGTAGCTATTACCACTTTTCTTTACCACGCCCATTTCAGTACCTAAATCAACTAAATCACCAGCCACAGAAATACCTTCATTATACATAATATCAAATTCACAAGTCTTAAAAGGAGCAGCCACTTTATTCTTTACTACCTTAACTTTTACCCTACCACCAACTATTTTTTCTCCTTGTTTAATTTGGGCTATTCTTCTAACTTCCAGACGGACTGAACAATAAAACTTTAAAGCATTGCCACCGGTAGTTGTTTCCGGATTACCAAAGAAAACGCCAATTTTATTTCTAATTTGGTTAATAAAAATAACTACAGTTTTAGTCTTGGCAATAATGGCGGTTAATTTTCTAAGAGCCTGACTCATTAATCTGGCTTGAAGACCCATGTGCTGATCACCCATATCACCTTCAATTTCTTTTTGAGGAACAAGTGCGGCCACACTATCTACCACAACAACATCAACTGCGTTAGAGCGTACCAAAGTTTCTACTATCTCTAAAGCTTGCTCGCCCGTATCGGGCTGAGAAATAAACATGTCTTTAATATTAATACCAATGCGGGAGGCATAATCAGGATCAAGGGCATGTTCAGCATCGACGAAAGCAGCAATACCACCAGCTCTTTGCACCTCGGCAATAATATGTTGAGCTAAAGTTGTTTTACCACTAGCCTCTGGACCAAAAATTTCTATTACTCTGCCACGAGGAACGCCACCAATACCAATAGCTAAATCTAAAGATAAACAACCAGTAGAAACAGCGTCAACATCAGAGCGTCTAACATCGCCAAACTTCATAATAGAACCTTCACCAAATTTAGATTTAATTTGGTCAACTGCCGACATAGCGGCTTGTAAACGACTATCAGAATTCTTAAAGCTTTCGCCGGTTTCTTTAGCCGGCTTTTTTGAGTCTTTAATCATAAAAATAAAGTTAATAATTTTCTTATTCTATTATACTATGCTTCGTTACTTTAACCAATATATGCTGAAAAACTCTTAAATAACTAATAAATTAAAAATGAATAATAACGCTAAAGTAAAGATTATTTTAACTAATATTAAACAAAATTATTTATTATTCTTTTAGCTAGCTTCTGAATACTATCTTAAGCAACAAAACAAAAACTAGTTATTATAAAGATTAATCACCGAGCTCTACCATCTGTCCATCCGGCACCATTTGTTTAAAAATGAAGGCTTTAGAGGCACGATAAATTATTGAATAAACTTCAACCGGCATAACATTTATAAAGACATCACAAATTAAATGAAAAAAAGCACCAAGAGCCAAAGCGGCCAAAAAAGATTTTAGCTTTTTATTTTTTATAATTAAAATAATTAAAAACAAAACTACTAAGTATTCCCAACCATGAAAATAAAGATGAGTAACACCAGTTGAAACAAACTGTTCACCATTAAAAAATTTAGTAAAACTGAATCGCCAACCAAAAACTAAAAAATATTCTAAAACATGATCCAGATCAATAAAAAAACCACCCAAAATTCCACCGAGTAGTGACCACCATTTAACTCCCCACAATTTAAAAATAAACCAACCGGCTACGACGGCGAATAAAAAATGAATAAGTAAGTGTATTGATAGGGGCATAATTAAAAAAATAATTAATAAAAATTAAAGAGGAATTAGAAAATAATTTAAAAAATAATAAAATTCTTTA
>JALOQQ010000089.1 GCA_025453315.1 Planctomycetota bacterium | reverse complement strand
GGGGAAGCCAAAAAAGCCAATCAAGAAAATTGGCGACTCCAAAGAACATGGCACTACCATCACATTCCAAGCTGACGAAGAAATTTTTAAAGAAAGAGAATTCAAGTCTATAGCCGCAACCCTATTACGAGTCTGACCATCAATAGAAGTAAAACCACCACCAAGATAAAGAGTTGAATTAGATAAAACCAAAGATAACGGAATACTATTTACACTAAAATTAAAATTTGGATCAACAGAACCATCACTTAGGATATGAGCTAGATGATTTCTATTTTGATCGCCCACTTTAGTAAAATAACCACCAATATAAAATCCTCCACTACCATCAGAAATAACGGTTCTAATACGATCATTCGGTTTAGCAAAATTAGATTGATAAACATTATTTGTAAAAGCAACACCGTAACCAGTATATGGACCAATTTGAGTGAAATCACCACCCAAATAAGCAACGTGATTACTTTCATCTACTTGCATTGTTTTAATTTGCCCATCAAACACTAAATTATTATAAGAATTTAGACAGACATTATTCTGACAACTTTGTGGTGCACTACAAGAAAGACCACCACTAACAGTTCTATTATTACCGCAATCACTAGTTTGATTAACTTGTCCGCAAAGATTAGAAGAATCTGGAGTCCAAATGGTATCGGTGCAGGAGCCACCACCACTCTGATTTTCAGCTAAAGAATACAATTGCGCTGGAGTAGCAGTATTTAATCCTTTTGGTATTCCCTGATTATTATTACCTAAACAATAATTTAGGGTATAAGTAGAAGGATTGGAAGAATCATAAGCATAAGAGTTGTTTTGTAAGGTACAGTCACCATCAGCAGGAATAGGAGCAGAAGGAATATTATTGATATAGGTCTTTACCTGACCACTCTGGGGGTCGGTATAGGAGAGAGTTTCTCCGGCAACAAAGGCTGAGGCCGGAGGATAACCGTTGGCGTCATTATAATAGAGCTCGAGAGCAGTTTTTAGTTGTTTAATATCAGCAATGCGTTTAGCATCACGAGCTTTTTCTCTGGCTGATTGGAGAGCTAAGACCGAGAGGGTGGCAATGATAGCGATAATTGCTATGACCACGAGGAGTTCGATGAGGGTGAAGGCATTTATTTTTCTTTCAGCCTTCCAGAGATTTTTAAACATAGTTTTTTCTTGTTTCAAATTAATAAGGTTAAATATTTTAGCATCTTTCTTCTGACGTTGAAATAAATTCATAAATAAAATTTATATTTAAAAAAATAAATAATGTATACTATTCTTTTATTTTCTTTCTTAATTCTTCTATTACTTCATTAATAACATCTTTATCTAATTCTAATCCTTCACGCTTAACTTCTACTGCTAAAGCGGCTACTGCTTCATTAAAGTTTTTTCCCTGCTCCATTTGTGCCTTAATATTTTCTTCCGAAAAAATTAATTCAATATATTCTTTATGTAAATCACCAGGCAAAGTACCCTCATCAACTTTAAAATATTCCAAAAATTCTTTTTTAATTTCCTCAATCGTAACCCCTTCGGCGTCAGCCAATTCGAGTAAACTTTCTTCTAAATCGGGTGTTAACTGAAACTTTTTTCTTTCTAATAATAAAATCTCTAGATCACGAAATATTTTTAATTTATTCTTATGGTTTTGTTTTTCAAAATTTGCTCCAATCTGGTTATCTTTAGAAATATGAAATCCCATTTTATCCAACATATAAATTAAAAGTATTTGGTGGCTAAAAACCACAAAAATCAATTATTTTTTAGATATCTTTATTATATCCTGACCCCTTTTTAAAGGCAACAAGCAGGGTTGCCGAGTGAAGCTGTTTTTGCTACTATATTCATATATCTCATACATTAATTAAATGGTAATTTTTTATATTTATGAAACAGGAAAAAAACACTTATAATGCTGATTCGATCACCGTCTTAGAAGGTCTTGATCCGGTCAGAAAAAGACCGGGCATGTATATCGGTTCCACTTCGGCCGCCGGTCTCCATCACTTAATTTGGGAAGTAGTTGATAACAGCATCGACGAAGCCATGGCTGGACATGCCAATGAAATATCCGTTTCCCTGCTTAAAAATGGCATGGTAGAGGTTACTGATAACGGTCGTGGTATTCCAGTTGAAAAACATAAAGTTACCGGTCTTTCAGCTTTAGAAACTGTTCTAACCAAATTACATGCCGGAGGAAAATTCGGTGGTGGTGGTTATAAAGTATCTGGCGGCTTACACGGCGTCGGTGTTTCCGTAGTTAATGCTCTAAGTAAATATTTAAAAGCCGAAGTACATCGCGATGGCAAAGCCTGGGTGCAAGAATATAATATCGGCAAACCAGTAAAGGCGATCAAGGCTATCGGAGAATCTAAAAGACACGGCACCACTATTACCTTCCAACCCGATGATACTATTTTTACCGAAACTGAGTTTAATTGGGGAAAAATTTTAGATCGTTTGCGTCAACAAACCTACCTCACCAAGGGTATAAAAATGAAAGTTAGTGATAAGCGCGACGGACATCGTGAAAAAAATTATCATTTTTATTTTGAAGGCGGAATTCAATCTTATGTTAAATCACTTAATAAAGATAAAACCGTAAAAAATGATACGATTTTTTACATGGACAAGGATATCGAATCTTCTAAAGTAGAGGTGGCTTTGCAGTATAACGATGAATATAATGAAAATCTATTAGCCTTTGCTAATAATATCCATAATCCTGAAGGCGGTACTCACGTTATTGGTTTTCGTACTGCTCTAACCAGAACTTTAAATTCTTATGCCAGAAGTCATAATTTATTAAAAGAAAAAGATGAGAATTTAACTGGTGAAGATGTTCGTGAAGGTTTAACAGCTGTAGTTAGTGTAAAACTAACTGATCCTCAATTTGAAGGACAAACCAAGGGTAAACTTGGCAATGCTGAAATGAAAACCTATGTTGAACAAACTTTTGGTGAGGCCTTTGCTATTTTCTTAGAAGAACATCCTCGTGAAGCTGAAAATATTATTGGTAAATGCGTTTTATCTGCTCAGGCTAGAATTGCCGCTCGTACGGCTCGCGCTAATATTTTACGTAAAGGCGCTTTAGAAGGAATGACTCTTCCCGGAAAACTAGCTGACTGCTCCTCACATAAAGCTGAGGAATGCGAATTATATATCGTTGAGGGAGATTCAGCTGGTGGCTCAACTAAACAAGGAAGAGATCGTCGTTTCCAAGCTGTTTTACCTTTACGTGGTAAAATATTAAATGTTGAAAGAGCTCGTCTTGATAGAATGTTGGCTAATAACGAAATTAAAAATTTAATTATTGCCCTAGGTACTAATATCGATGATCAATTTGATGTTACCAAATTACGCTATCATCGCGTTATTATTATGACCGATGCTGACGTTGACGGCGCCCATATCAGAACCTTACTTCTAACTCTTTTCTTTAGACACTTTGGCGATTTAATTAGTAATGGTCATCTTTATATTGCTCAACCACCGCTCTATCAGCTTAAAAAAGGTACTACTGTTCGTTATGTTTATAGCGATGAAGAAAAAGATAAAGTAATTCAGGAAATGGGCGGTGTAGTTGAAGAAATAAAAGAAGAAGGTGAAGAGGAGAATGATGCTGTTTTAGAAAGTGAAATTAAACAGAAAGCTGAAGATAAAGAAAAAGAAAAAGCTAAAAGCAATAAAATCAACATTCAACGTTACAAAGGTTTGGGTGAAATGAATCCAGAACAGCTTTGGGAAACCACTATGAATCCAACTAATCGTATTGTTAAACAAGTAACTATTGAAGATGCTGCTAAGGCAGATCAAATATTTGATATGTTAATGGGCGATGAGGTTGCTCCACGTAAACACTTTATTCAGACTCACGCTCAAAAAGTAAAAAACTTAGATATTTAATATTAAAAATATTCTTTTCCGCGAACATAGACCTAATTAAAATATCTTTATAAACTATGAAATTTATTTTAGTACCAATTATTGCCATGGCCATAGCTCAACTTTCTAAATTTGCGGTCAGAGAAAATCGTCGTAAAATAAGTTGGCGCAATTTAGTAGCCTACTCTGGTATGCCTTCGAGCCATACCGCTACAGTTATTTCTTTGGTAACAGTAGTGGCTTTCTCGGAAGG
>JALOQQ010000088.1 GCA_025453315.1 Planctomycetota bacterium | reverse complement strand
ATGATTAATTACAACATGAATAATATCATGAAAACTTTAACCATTTTTTCGGTTATTGTTTTCCCTCTTACCTTATTAGCAGCAGTTTTTGGTATGAACGTAGTTGGAGGTATGCCTTTTATTAACAATGAGTATGGATTTTGGATAATTATTGGCATAATGATTATGGGCTCTTTATTCATGCTTCTCTTTTTTGAACGTAAAAAATGGCTATAATAGACTCTAAAATTAGCTAAAAAAAGCTTAACACTTGACAAAAGTATATATTTCTTATAAGATTTGACATTACGAATTAAAAAATTTCTTATGAGAATATTTTTTGTCGGACAGAAGGGTATTCCCTCTCAATCTGGCGGCGTAGAAAAACATGTTGAAGATCTTAGTGTTAAATTGGCAGAAAAAGGCCATGAAGTTTTTGTATACACTAGGCCACATTATACTGACAAGAATTTAAAAAATTATAAAGGTGTAGAATTGATTAGTTTGCCAACAATTAAAACTAAGAATTTTGACGCTATTGTTCACACTTTCCTTTGTTGCCTGGATTTAATTAAGAGAAAACCAGACATTATTCATTTCCAATCAATCGGCCCCTCTTCTTTAATCTGGTTAGTGCGACTTTTAAAACCGAAAGTTCCGATAGTAGCAACTTTTCATTGTCAGGATTATTACCATAAAAAGTGGGGTTTGTTTGCCAGGTTTTATTTAAAGATCGGGGAAACTATTACCTGTAAACATCCAGATAAAACTATAACCGTTTCCAAAGAATTAACTGAATATGTTGGACGTAAATATGAAAAACTTTCAGTTTATATACCAAATGGTGTTAACAAGAAAGATTTTAAAGAAGCTAAAGAAATAAAAAAATGGGGACTAGAAAAAGATAATTATATTGTTGCTATTTCTCGTTTAGTTCGCCATAAAGGCATTCAATACCTAATTGATGCTTATAAACAAATAAAAACTGATAAGAAATTAGTTATTGTTGGGGGTGGTGCTTATACAGATGATTATGTTAGTGAATTAAAAAAATCAGCCCAAGGATATTCCAATATTATTTTTACCGACAATCAGAATGGCGAAACCTTAGAAGAGTTGTTTTCTAATGCCTATCTTTTTGTTCAACCCTCAGAAGGTGAGGGATTGTCAATTGCCCTTTTAGAGGCCATGGCTTATGCTAAAGCTTGTTTAGTAAGTGATATTGTTTCTAATCTCGAAGCTTTAGGTGGCACTGGTCTATCTTTCCGCAACCGAGACGTTAATAATCTTAAGGAAAAACTAGAATATTTATTAGCTAATCCAGAATTGATTAATAAGTATGGTCAATTAGCTAAACAACGCGTTGCCGAAGAATATGATTGGGAAACAATCGCTCAAAATACTATTAAGCTTTACAAAGAATTAATAGTTAAGAAAAATAAAAGTTAATTAAAATAAAAATAAACATATAAAAAAATAGACATTATAGTAATGTCTATTTTTTTATAGGAAACTAAGCGCGAGGATTAACTTATAGGCAATACAATTTATTTAGATAATTTGGAAACTTTTAAAATTTCTTCGATCATTTTTTGTTTTATCTTTTCGTTGCGACTAGACATGGCTGAAGAGAAACAAGTGGTAAGATGATTCTCCATTAACATTTGATGGGCTGATTTAAGTAAACCAATAACTGCTAAATTTTGTTGCATAATATTAATACAATACTCATTACGCTCCACCATTTGTATAATCTTAACTAACAAGCTATTAGCTTTTTTAAAATTAATAACTGATAATTCTTTTTTGTTTTTCATATTTATTATTTATAATTATTTTATAAAAATACTTTATTTCCATACCTATGGTATAGGTAATAGCTTAACATTATCACTTCTAAAAATCAACTAAAAATTTAAAAATAGTTAAAAAAAATTTATTTAATTTAAAATTTAAATTATTTTGATCCAAGTTGTAAAAATATGACGTATAAAAGTTTTCCACAGGCTTATACACTTTTTATACAGACTGGATACACAAGTTTACCTTTGGAGAGAGTCAATTTTTAATGTATAATATACTTACAAGCAATAAATTTTAAGCAAAAATGTGTTTCACCTTCTTTAAACATTTCTGTACAAAATTTTGTTACAGCTTGGCTCATTTAACAATTTAATAATATTAATAAGTCACAATATATAAATAAATAGCCATAATTAAAAAAACGGAAAAATGACAGCAACAGTAAGAACAGACAGCACTCCTTATAGTTTAGGAGTTGTCGCAGAAAAAGGAAAAGTAGTGACCATGAGAATAAACACAATGTCACTGCAAAAAAATCAATCTAATCAGTCAGGTTTAGTTCAAGGAAGAAACAACGGCGCCACCGAAGTTACTTCATTAATACCTCAAATACCAGACATGAACTCGACTTTACAGATTAAAACTGAGGAAATAATAGTAAATTGTTCGAGGAGGGATAATTTACCACCACCCAAAGATCTTTTAGGTCTTAGGCAAAAACTCTTTAGGTTAGAGTGTCTTATTAATGACATGAACACTGACGGTAATGAATTGAGAAAAACCGTTGAAAGCTTAAACGACAAAGCAGAAGAATTATTTAATTTAGCAACGATAAAAAACATCGGAAACCCTGATGGTATTCAACAAGTTCGCCGGCACTTAAATGACCTACAAAAAAGATACGATCGAATCAGTACCGCTTTTAAGGTGCTCGATTCAACCTTTGATGTTTTAAATGGGTATCTTTGTTTAGTTGACGGTTTAGTGAGCGGTAAAGTTGTTCGCGAAGGATTAAGTTAACTGTTCTTCATTATATACCGTTTAATTTAGGTTAACCAATTATTTGGTTTACCATTCTCGTTTAGGTTTTATTTGTGGCGAATAAAACCTATTAGAAAAGCCGCTTGTTATAAAACAACAGCGGCTTTTTTCAGTATCTAAATCATTCAATATCTTTAATTAAGACCTTAAGAATTGTAGTATTTTATCTGGTAAAACATTTTATAAAACCAAATTGCCCTTCTCTTCTCTTCTTATCTTTTTTTCTAAACCTTTAATTTCGCTGGGTTTTAAAATTCCATACTCCGTAATAATACCGGATATAAATTTAGCTGGCGTCACATCAAAAACTGGATTATAAGCTTTAGCATCTTTGGGGGCAACGGATTTATGCCAATAAGAAACATCAGCGATAACTTCTTCATCATCTCTATCTTCAATTCTTATTTCTTTACCAGAATTTAAGGAGAAATCGATAGTAGCGCTAACAGCGGCAACATAAAAAGGAATATTGTAATTTTTTGCTACCATAGCCAAAGCACAGGTACCAATTTTGTTGGCCGTGTCACCATTTTTAGTAATACGATCAGCACCAACAATAATCAAATCAACCATTTTGTGAGACATCAAAAAGGCGTTAGCACTATCAATATTTATATGATAAGGAATATTAGCTCGAGACATTTCCCAGGCCGTCAAACGAGATCCTTGAAACCAAGGACGAGTTTCATCAACCAAAACTTTTATTTTCTTCCCTTCTAAATGCGCGGTATACATTGGTGCAGTAGCTGTACCAAACCAAATAGCCGATAAAGAGCCAGCGTTACAATGAGTTTCAATATGATCACCATCTTTGATTAAACTAGCACCGTACTTACCAATTAATAAATTATTTTTTACTTCAGATTGTAATAAATCTTGATAAGCTCTATCTATTTTTTGACGAATTATTTTTACATTTGCACCCTGAGCAATTTTTAACATTTGTTCTACGCCCCAAGCCAAATTTCGAGCTGTCGGACGAGCTTTCATTATTTGCCTCCCGGCCTGTCGTAAAAAACTTATCATTTTTCTAACATCACTACCTCGATATTCTAAAGAAGCCAAAAAAATACCACCCGCACCAGTAGCGCCAATTGCCTGAGCTCCACGTACATTCATTTTTTTTATTGCCTTTATCGCTTCATGGTAGGTAGTAAGACGGATAAACTTTAATGCCCCTGGTAATAATAATTGATTAACAAGAACAACAGCATCCCTTTCCTTTTTTAGTGTTAAGGGAAGGTTTTTTTTTATGCTGTTCAATTTTAAATTTTGTAGGTTTGATAGTAATATTTCTAAAATGTTTTTTATTCTAATTAAATTTTTTT
>JALOQQ010000087.1 GCA_025453315.1 Planctomycetota bacterium | reverse complement strand
AATTATAAATTTTTAGTAAATTTTCGTATTGCTTTAAAAAAGCATAAGGTTGGGCTGATGCCCTAGCTCTTTTACTCATTAAATTTAGATCGGTTAAAGATAGTTTAGCTATTACTGAAGCTAAATCAACTGGACTCCCTGGTTTAAAAATAAAACCATTATCTCCATCTTTAATAATTTCACTTATTCCGCCAATAGCTGAACCAATTACTATTTTACCCTTAATTAAAGATTCTGACAAAACAAAGGGATTATTCTCATACCAAACTGAAGGGATAATAACCGCTTTAGCGTGATTAATAATATTAGTTAGATCCTCTCCGTGCTTCCACCCTAAAAACTTTACCTTATCTTCTATTTTTAATTCTTTTACAATTGTTTCCAAATTAGCGAGTTCTGGACCATCACCAACAATCTTTATTGTTTCCTTCCCTATTTTAGCGGCTCGAATTAAAGTTTCTACACCTTTTTCCTTAGCTAACCTACCAAAATATAATAAATAGTCTTCGCATTGTTCTTGAGGTGCTTCTCGATCAAATTCTGGTGTATAAAAATTATAAACTAAATCTATTTTATTTTCAGGAAATTTGGCTTGCGTACAAATATTTTTCATAAACTGACAAGGTGCGATATAACGATCAATGTTGGCTTTATAAATATTAAGTAGTTTGTGATGAATAAACATCTCCAAGGTAGCCACTAAACTCTTACTAAAAGAATTAAAACAACGATATTTCAAACAATTACCATATTTACCCCCTAAACAGCGTGTACAAGGCTCATTATGAGTGAAAAGCTTATAATTAGGACAAACTAGCTTGTAATCCCAGAGATGCATAACGACCGGAATTTTACGCTTTCTAGCCTCTGGTAAAATAGATGGGGAGAGTTGATGATAAATATTATGACAATGAATTATATCGGGCTTAAAATCATCAAGTAACTTGGCAAACAAACGACGAGCTTCAGTACTATAAATAATACGAAAAGGGGCCTTTAATTTATCCTTTAAACCACCCTCATTAAAACTTAAACGTGAGACAAAATATTTACTCCAAGGACTCGGCAAATTCTTGGGGTGCTGCATACAAAATCTAGCTACTTCGTGACCATCTTTTTCTAATTGCTCGCTAATAGCTAAAAAAGCTCTTTCGGCTCCACCACGCAAATAATTAAATTTGTTGACTTGTAATATTTTCATGTTTAGTAATTTAATTAATAAAATTATTCTTCTCTTCCCTTTTCTTTTACTAACTGCAAATATAAATCTTGATATTGTCTAGCGATAACTGAAATAGAAAAACGTGCCTTAATGCTTTGTTGTAAACTCTTTCCCATTTCCTTTATTTTTTCCGTATTAATATTATCAATAACATAAGATAATTGTTTAGCTAATTCTTGACTATTTTTTGGCTCAACCAGTATTCCCTCTTTTTCTGAACTAATTACTTCTTTTATACCATCTACATTAGAGGCAACTATTGGCAGGCCAGTTAATCCTGCTTCAATTACGGCAATTCCTAAACCTTCCCAAACAGAAGGTAAAACAAATAAATCCGAGGATTTAAAAATATTGGACACCTCTACAGATTTTCTTAAACCAATTAATTTAACTTTATTTTCTAAATTATTTTGCTTAATTAGTTGTTCTAATTCCGGCCTCAATTCTCCTTCACCAATTATCTGACAAATAAAATTCTTGTCTTTTATTAGGGTAAAAGCTTCAATTAAATATCTAAAACCTTTCTGTGGCATCAAACGACCTAAAGAACATATTTTTATTGACTCTAAAGTATTTTTTTGATAATCACGTTCATGAAAAAAATTTTCAATTTCTATACCATTATAAATAATGGGCATTTTTTCTTTGGGGATTAAATAGCGCTCCAGAGAATCTTTCTGTACTGCCTTAGATATACAAATAACTCGATCAGCGAATTGAGCACTAAATTTCTTTAACCAAGTAATCCAGGGCTTTTCATCAGGATTAACATTTTGCTCGGTAGAGATAATTATTTTAGTACCAATCATTTTAGCAATTATACGTCCGTAAATATCACCACCCAATTCCGTATGAATTATATCAGCCTTTTCGCTTTTTAAAATCTGATAAAGTTGATAGAAATTAATAGGATCGACTTTAAATTTCTTTTTTAAAGAAATAATTGGAATGCCAATCTTTTTTAATTCTTCAGTAAAAAAACCTTCGTGACGAAAAAGAACTATTTTTATTTCAAATTGATTACGGTCAAGATTTTTGATTAGATCAACAATAAACTTTTCGGCTCCACCCGGATCAAGAGTTGGTAAAACATAAATAATTTTTATTTTCTTTTTTGACATATTTTTTTTAATTCCAATAAAAATCTTCTAACCCAATTCAATAGTTTAAATATTAATTTTCTTTTGGATTATGTTCTTTTTAATTAAATATAATACCGCGAAAGCCAAAGCTATTGGCAACCATAATTTACCCTTATAATAAGAGGTATTAAAAATTTGAAAAAGATAAGCGGCTAAAGCCGAGCTAGTTAAGGGTACTAATAAAGTTCTGTGTTCTGGGTATTTTTTTATATACCAGAATAACATAAAGAAAATTATAAAAGATAAAATAACAAAAGCGGTTAAACCAATAAATCCATTTTCAGCCATAACTTTTTGAAAAACACCGTGAGAATCAATCGGGTCACCATAATTTACTTTAAAAAGCATGTTATTATCAACTAGACTTAAAAACTCGCCACTACCATAACCGAATAAAGGTTTATTTAAGGCCGCTTGATAAGCAATTTGAGTTAAGAGTAAACGATTTTCAGTAGAACTCATATTAGCTTCTTGAAGCACTGACATCTTTAAAATTAAAGGTAAAAATAAAAGAGCAATAAAAAGCAACACCAAAATAATTTTAGTAATTTTTTCTCTAATTGCCTCCTTACTAAGACAAAAATACATAACCAAGGCTCCACCAGCTAAAGCAATCCAAGCGGCGCGTGAAAAAGTTAAGATAGCCACAAAAGCTAAAAATAAAGCGGTAATATCAATAAACTTTTTGAGACGTAAATTAGCTGTCCAATGCTTTAAAGCTAAAACACTAATAGCGCCAACCACAACAAACTCAGCTAATAAATTCCAATTTTTACCAATAGGATAAACGCCAAAAAACGGGATGGGTTGAACTCTAAAAAAAGCTTCTCGCCAATCTTGATAATAGAGAGAAATCAAACCGCTTATAGCCACAATTATGGTTGAGGCTACTAAAGCAATAATCGTATTCTTCAATACTTTTTCATTTTTTATAATATTAACCGGAGCTACTACAAAAGCTAAGTAAGTAAAAAGAATCCAACGTATGTTATACCACAAAGAATGTAAAGTACCATTTAAAAAACTAGAAAAAAGAGCAATGACAAAGAAAAGCAAGAAAAACCAAAAGAAAGGAAATTTTGTTTCATTTAACTTCTTATGTTTAAAAGTAATTTGGTAAATTAGTTTTACAATAAAAGCCATAAGAGCGGTTAGAGCTATTAGGTCTACAAAAGGAATAAGCAGTGGTCCAAAAGCAAAATTCCAATCGGTTACTGCCAAAAAGAAAGCACTGGCATAAAGACCAATTTCTGGACGAAAAAGAAAAATAATGAATACTAAGGCCCCTAAAACAGCTAATAAAGCTGTGCTAAAAGATAAAAAATAAAACAAAAAAAGAGCGCCGAGCAAAAATAGTCCGGCCAGAATAATAAAAATAATTTGTTTAGTTTTATCTACCATATAATATAATTAATTTTAACTTAAATATGTAAAAAAATAAAGTTGGAAAAAAGAATGCTGCTTGTGTCACTCAAGCAGCATTATAAGTTATAACCTAATTCTTTTTATAAAGAATTTAAGGTTTTCATTTTAGATACTTCGGAATCATAGGGTGTATTATAGGTACTACAACCAAAATGCTTGTTTTCAAACAAAGCATTGAAAAAAATTGGGTAATTAGTAAACGTCTTATAAATATCTGTTAAATATTCCCAATTACCTGGCACATAAAAATTACAACCAACTTCTGTGATCCAAAAAATGACCTTACTTTTATCAACCCCAATGGCAGAAGCAATTTTTTCGCGTAAATCCTCAAGGTCACTTTTACCTTTTGCAATATAGGGTTTGTGTGATGTTGGATCGTATGCCAAAAGCTTGC
>JALOQQ010000086.1 GCA_025453315.1 Planctomycetota bacterium | reverse complement strand
TGCTGGAGCTTTTAATAAAACTATTTCGGAAATAGTAAAAGAAGTTGAATGCTTCGATTTAGAGAAGAAGCAATTTGTTATTAAGAAAAATTTTGATTGTGGTTTTTCTTATCGTCAAAGTATTTTTAAAAAAGAAAAAAAATATATTATCTGGCAAGCCAAACTTAATTTTATTAAAACCAATAAAGAAGAGATTGAAAGTAATATGAGTAATAATATTAATTATCGCTTAGAAAGACATCCTAAAGAATTTAGCGCTGGTTCAGTTTTTAAAAATTTATTAGCTGATGAAATATTACAAAAGAATAAAGATCTTTATTTAGAATTAGAAAAACAAGGATTAATAAGGGGTGAAAAAATTGGCGTCGCTTATCTTATTGAGAAGGCCGGTTTAAAAGGAAAGAGTATTGGTGGAGCTCAAGTTAGTAATAAACATGCTAATTTTATTGTTAATAATAATTCGGCCACGGCGAACGATATAAAAGAGCTGATAGCTTTTGTAAAAAAAGAATTTTTTAATAAATATAATTTAGTTTTAGAAGAAGAATTGCAATATTTAGGTTTTTAATTTTAACTTAGCAATTTTAATAATATAAAAAAATATGAGTAAGAAAATTATTATTGGTAATTGGAAAATGAAGCTTAATATTAAAAATAGTTTAGCTAAACAGCTATTAAAAAAGAAAAAGTTTTAACTAAGGTTGAAGTGATTGTTTGCCCAGATTTTCTTAATTTAATTTCTTTAGTTAAGCTTTTTAAAAGAACTGGTGTTAATATTGGCTCCCAAGATGTTTTTTATCAAGAAGAAGGTGCTTATACCGGAGAAATTTCGCCACTAGCAATAAAAGAGATTGGATGTAGCTACACCTTAGTTGGTCATTCGGAACGTCGTCAGTATGGTTTTGAGACTGACGAGATTGTAAATAAAAAAGCCTTAATTGCTGTTAAAAATAATCTTCTGCCCATAATTTGTCTGGGTGAGAAAAAAGAAGAGCGTCAGAATAATTTAACTAATAAAGTTTTAGAAAAACAATTAAGAGGTGCTTTAAATAATTGGGATTTTAAAAATAAATTTTTTATTGCTTATGAGCCGGTTTGGGCTATTGGTACTGGTGAGGTTATCTCTCCAGAGCAGGCTAGGGAAGCGCATATTTTTATTAAACAAACTTTAGAAAAAATTGCTGGATCTAAAGGTAAAAATATCCCAGTGCTTTATGGCGGCAGTGTTGATGATGTTAATACTAAGAATTTTGTTAACATTAAAGAAGTTGATGGTTTGTTAGTTGGTGGTGCTAGCTTGCAAGTTGAAAAATTTATGACAATCTGTAAGACTATGGGTAAGATTAATTAACTGTTTAACTAGGATTAATTTAACTAAGATCAATTAATTAACTGTTTGCTTAGTCTAGATTATTTAATTTGCTGATTGAATATCAAATATTTATATGCTTATTGTTTGGCTATTAATTATTATTAGTTTTATTATTATTGTTTTAATTTTTATCAAGAGGCTTCCGGCTTTGGCGGTTTTAGATGTGGAAAATATGCCACAAGAGAAAGAGGTTAGATTTAAAGAAAAAATGATAAAAGAAAAATTGCAAAGAGATTTGTTAAAGTGGCAAAAGTATTGGCAAAAAGTGGTTGATTTCTTTGAAGCTTACTTTCGTGACCCTTTAAAAAAGTTTTACGAAAATTTGCATGATTTAAAACGTCTTTATGAATTAAAAAAACATTCCAATCCCTTACTAAAGCAGGAGAAGATAGAAGATTTAATTGAGGAGGCTGAAGAACTAGCAAAAGATGATAGTTTAGAAGCGGCTGAGAAAAGATTAATAGAAGTAATTACTCTGGATGATAAGAATGCCGAAGCTTTTTTTGAATTAGGTGACATTTATTGTAAAGATAAAAGATATACTGAGGCTAAAGAAACATTACTTCATGCTTTAAGACTTGCCACTAAACAAGAAAAAAAAGAATTAATTCCCGAAATTTATATTCTTTTAGCCGAAGTTCATCAGATAATAGGGGAAATGGATAAGGCTATTGAAGCTTTGCAGGGAGCTCTTTCTTTGGAGCCAAATAATCCACGCTATTTAGATGCCATGTTAACTTTAGCTTTTATTCAAGAAGATAAAATTCTAGCCTTAAAGGCTTATGATAAATTAAAAGAAGCTAATCCAGAAAACCAAAAATTAGATGAATTAAAAGATAAAATCAGGGAAATGAGTCTATAAAAGTGTATATCAAAAAGTATTTACTAATTTATTATTTTTGTTATAATAATTAATATTGTTTGAGAAGAACAATTTTTTTATTAGAAATTATGCCGTTTTAGCTCAGCTGGTAGAGCACTTCCATGGTAAGGAAGAGGTCTCGGGTTCGATCCCCGAAAACGGCTCCAAGAAAAAAAATCGCTTAAAATGGCGATTTTTTTATTTCTTCATAATACTATTGACAAAAGTATTCTTTTCTAGTAAGATTAATAATCAATAATTAATAATTTATTTAAGAAAAAAACCATATGGAATTAACCCAGTTTATTCAATTGGCTTTTAATAGAAAAAAAACGATTTTTTCTTTCGTTATAATTTTTCTAGTCATAGCTTTAATTTTTACTTTTTCCCAGCCTTTAAAATACGAGGCTAATTCAAGTTTGCTTATTGTTCAGGAATCTAAAGCCTTAGATCCTTATAGTTTGTCTAAATCTAATGAGTACTTGTCAAAATTATTAGCACAAGTAGTTTATGCAAATACTTTTTTTGCTCAGGCTGTAAATTCTAATAACGCTATTGATAAAAAATATTTTGGCGATAATGCCGTTAAACAACAAAAGACTTGGCAGAAAACCGTTTCCACGAAGAGTATAGCCGAAACCGGTATTATTAAAGTTTCAGTTTTTCATAAAGACAAGAATCAGGTTAAACAAATTGCTTCAGCTATTAATACTTTATTAATTAATCAAAATAATAATTATCAAGGTTTTGGTGATAGCGTAAAGGTCAGTGTTATTGACCAACCAATAGTTTCTAATTATCCAACAAAGCCAAATATTCCAGTTAATGTAGTTTTATCTTTAGTTCTTGGTTTTATCTTTTCTTTAATTTATATTTACATGTTACCAGAAGAAAAATACGCCTTTAGTTTATTAGGATCTGGTGAAAAAAATAAGCTTAAGGATAAGCCTAATAACCAAAGTTCTTCTGATCAGAATTTTTTACATAGTTTTCAAAAAGCTACTCAGACTCCTACAGCAAATACAAATCAAGTGCCAAGCTCAATTAATCAAAATCAGGTTGGACAAAATAGCATACCTAATCAGGTTATGAGTCAGGGAGCACCAACACAGACTAATCAATCCGAATTAAAAGGAAATATTGGTAATATAATGAAGTTTTAGAATATTTGTCAATTTAAAAAATATATTTCAAAAACGCCTAAAAAATGGCGTTTTTGTTTTATCTTATCTATTGACAAAAACATTTCAAAATAGTATAATAATAGGATTTTGTTGAAAATGTAAGTAAATAACTAAAATAGTAATAATTTAATCTGTATAATGATGAAAACGATGAGAAATTTTTTGATCTTTACAATGCTAATCGGAATGATAGCTTGTGAAATGGACGACATGGGTCCAGACACACCAATAGTTGAGACGTCTAAAATAAGAGGCGCGGTAATTCCAGTAAAAGGAATTGATGCTTCGCATTTAGACACGGCCAAGGCTATGGGTTTAAATGCCGTGCGCTTGGCAATTTTTGCCGACGACTACAATAACATTAATTTTAATACTAATTGGAAAAATCAGTACACCTACACTCCAGACATCGCTAAAATTAAAACCATTTATGAAAAATCGGATTTAATTTTGAGCACTGGTATGAAATTAATTGTTGATCAGCATGAGAAGCCTTTTCTACTTCGTTGGTCCACTCAACTTGGTGGCGCAACCTCAACAGCTAATGAGAATTCTAAAAAGAATTTTGAATTTTGGGATGATAGTGGTTTTGATGAAGCTACTGGTAGTCTAAACAATCCTAAGACTCAGGCTATTTGGGATTCTGATTCGGCTTGCACTTATGCTATAGCTTATAAATTAAAATCTTTGTCTGAAAAATACAAAGACAAAATTTGGCAAGCTTGTGGTAATGAGTATGAAGGGCGCGATGATTATTCTGGAGAACAGGCGAATTATGCCATGGCTGAACTAGCTATGACTAAGGGTTCAAAAACTATTAGAGCCGCCAATCCTTCAATTGGTATAATTTATTCTGTGCCCTCAAATTCTCGCCCTAAAGACGCTCTGCTTTGGACTATTAAATATAAAGACACCAAAGACTTCTTAAAAAAAGAAGTTGAAGCTGGGACTTTGATATTTGATTTACATTGCTTTGAACCAGTTTGGGATCCTGATGTTTCGAATCAGTATACGACTTGGAAAAATGGTGGAGTTCTAACGGCCTATGACAGCATTGCTCATAAACCTTACATGACAAAAGGCAAAAGCGATCTTGAAGATTTGCGTGAAAAAATCGCTTCTACTATTGGAGTGGATAAAAGTAAGATTGTTTTTTGGGTAACTGAAGTGGGTTGTAATTTCTATGTCCCAAGTAATTGGACATATTTAACAGACATTTATAAAACATTTGTTAACTACCCCATTTTCTTTAATGCTTTGTTTGAAAACAAGCATTTCGGATGCCCGACTTACAACACTCCTTATGATGGACAAATAACCAAAATGAAAACCTTAAATTCTTTATAAAAAGAATTGGGTTACAACTTATAATGCTGCTTGAGTGACACAAGCAGCATTCTTTTTTCCAACTTTATTTTTTTACATATTTAAGTTAAAATTAATTAT
>JALOQQ010000085.1 GCA_025453315.1 Planctomycetota bacterium | reverse complement strand
TAATGAAAATAAAATCACTTATTCTTTATTACAAGCTATTAAGAATATTGAACAGAATCGTTTTGGTCACTGGGGAATTGCTGAATGGCAAGAAGTTAAACCAAAAACTATTAATGATAAAATTTACTTAATATTAAAAAATAGTGGCCAACCAATGCATTTTACCGAAATAGCTGAAAAAATTAATGAAATTGGTTTTGATAAAAAGAAGGCCAACCCAGCCACTGTTCATAATGAATTGATTCTTGATGAACGTTATGTTCTTACCGGCCGTGGTACTTATGCTTTAAAAGAATGGGCTAAGGCTTAATAATAGTTATTCAAATCTCAAACAACAATGTTTAAATAAGTAAAAATCGCTCTTTTAAAAGAGCGATTTTTATTTGCCCGATTAGCTTTTTTTATGGTACAATATGGGCAGTAATTGATGTATGAATATTGTTATTGACCTCTCTTCGCTGGAACAGTTTTTAGACTTACCAGCCGACCAACTTTTCATGAGATTTTTAGTCAACATTGGTTGGATTCTTTTGTTATTGTTATTTGTAGCCGGCGCTAGAGTTTTGTGGTTGATGTATATTCAATTAAAATGGTCGCAAGATAATGCCAAATTTTTAATGCTAGCTATTGATGTGCCGCGTGGCAATATGCAATCACCTAAGGCGGTAGAAAATATTTTTTCTTATTTAGCAGGTGCGCATGGTTCGATTAATTTAATTGAAAAGTGGTGGGAGGGAAAATATCAGCTTTGTTTTAGTTTGGAAACTATAAGTATTGATGGTTATACTCAATTTTTAATTCGCACACCCATTGGTTTTCGTAATTTAGTAGAATCAGCAGTTTATTCTCAATATCCAGATGCTGAAATTACTGAAGTTAATGATTATGTTGGCATGGTGCCGCATAAATTTCCAGATAAAGAATGGGATGTCTGGGGTGCTGAATTTATTCCAGCTAATAACCACATGTTACCTATAAAATTATATAAAGAGTTTGAACATATTTCGGGTCCATCAGAAACTCATTTTCGCGACCCCATGGCCTCATTAATGGACTTATGTAGTACACTTGTTCCTGGTGAACAACTTTGGTATCAAATAATTTTACGTCCCATTGGTTTTGATTGGATTAAGGAAGCCGATGAACAGGTAGATAAAATTTTAGGAGCTACTAAGGCCCCTAAATTGGGTTTTTTTGGTAAGGCCATTGATGGTTTGGCTAAAGGTATTTTTTCTTTAGCTGATGCTATACTTAGTCGCGAAGCGGCTGTTCCGGAAAAGAAGAAAGAAAAACTTTCTATGATGGAATTAACTCCTAAACAGAAAGCGCAAATTGAAGGTTTGCATTTTAAAGCTTCTAAAATTGCTTTTGAAACTAAAATCAGGGTAGTTTATGTTGCCAAGAAAGAAGTGATGAATAAAGGCAAAGTTAGCAATGGTTTCGTCGGTTATATTAAGCAGTTTGCCTCTCTTCTTTTAAACAATATAAAACCGGATATGACTTATACGGCTGTAAAAGCTAATTACTTCATGAAAGGATCTCAGATTATTGAAAAGAAAAATAAGATTATTAAAAATTATGTTTCCCGTGATTGTTCGGCTGGCCGCAAGCCGTCAATTATGAACATCGAAGAACTGGCAACTATTTGGCACTTTCCAATCGAATTTGTGGTTAAGGCTCCCTTTATTCAGAAGGCTCCTGGTCGTAAGGCTGATGCTCCAGCCTCTTTACCAATTGAAGAGGAGCGATCTAATACTGTTATTCAGGAGAGTGACTTTTTAAATGAAGTTGGTTTAATAAAGAAAAAAGTTGAGAAACCTAATTTAGACTCTAATCTTTCTGATTCTAGTTTTGAAAACAATGAAGAGAAGAAATTGAACAATATACCTTTTGCTGAAGATGAGGTTGAGGAAATAAAAAATATTAATTCTTTTTCTGATGAGCCAATTATTAATTCTAATGAGTCAATCGTTAATAATGAAATTAATTCTGAGGAAAATATCGCAACAAGCCCAGAAGAAAATAAGAAAAGCAATTTTATTTCCGATGAAGATATTTTTAAAGATCCTCCAGCAGTCAAGAAGGGTTCGGCGCCCAGTAATTTACCATTTGCTTAGATTTTATGAGTAATTCTAATAAGAGAAAACGTATTGGCATTGATGCTCGTTTTTATGGACCGGTGGGTAAGGGCTTGGGTCGTTATGTTCAAGAAATCGTGGACAATATTTTGCTTATTGATCGTGACAATGAATACGTTATTTTTTTAACCAAAGAAAATTTTGATGAATTTGTTACCGATAATAAAAGAGTAAAAAAAGTTTTAGCTGACATGCGTTGGTATACTTTAAAGGAGCAATTATTTTTTCCTTTTTTAATTTGGCGAGAACGTTTAGATTTAATTCATTTTCCTCATTTTAATGTTCCTGTTCTTACTCCGGGTAAATTTATTGTTACCGTTCACGATCTTATTTTAACGAGGTTTCCAACCGTACGAGCCACTACACTTAGTCCTTGGTTATACCGTTTTAAAAATGCGGCTTATAAAGTGGTTATTAATTTGGCTATAAAACGTGCCCAAAAAGTAATAACGGTTTCTCAGTTTACTAAACAAGATATATTGGAACGTTTTTCTATTAACCCGCAAAAAATAGTTATTACCTATGAAGGGGTGGCTAATTTGGCTAAGGGTAGGGACTCATTATTTACCGCCAAGTTAGATGACAAAGAGACGCTTTTAGGGTATAATATAGAAAATGATTTTTTGCTCTATGTTGGCAATGCTTATCCGCATAAAAATTTAGAGCAATTGATTAATGTTTTTTCACGGCTGTCCAAACAACAGCCTCAATTGCGTTTAGTTTTGGTTGGCAAAGAAGATTATTTTTATAGTCGTTTAAAGATGATGGCTAGTGATTTGGGCTTGTGGCGCAAGAATGATGGGGAAACTAAAATAATATTCCCCGGTTATGTCCCTGATGCTCAATTAGAGGTCCTTTATAAAAAAGCGCGTGCTTATATTTTTCCTTCTCTTTACGAGGGGTTTGGCTTACCGCCGCTAGAGGCTATGGCTAGAGGTTGTCCGGTATTAAGTTCTGATCGCGCTAGTTTGCCAGAAATTTTAGGATCAGCCGCTCTTTATTTTAATCCAGAAGACAATGATGATTTGAACAATAAAATTGTACAGCTTTTAAATGATGAAAATTTGCGTCAAAAATTAGTAGAATTGGGTTATAAGCAGATAAAAAATTATAATTGGTGGGAGTGCGCTAATCAGACTTTGAAGGAGTTTAAAGCGGTTTTAGAAAAATAATATGAAAAAAAGGGGGGTCAATTCCAACAAAAAATATCGTCTAACCGTAGACGTACTTAAAGAAAATGGTAAATCAGAATTACCTTATTTTGTTGTTGACTTAAAGAAAGAGATAGCCGGAAAAAAGACCTTGCATCAAGAAAGTAGACAGGAAGCGTGGCAGTCCATTATTAATGAGAAAAAAATAAAAGAAGAAAAAGATGTTTTTCAGGTTTTATCTCAAGTACTTAAGCAAAAACTAGGTAATTTATTTTTAAGAAGTACTAAAGTAAATTTTTTACAAGTTAAAAATATTCAACCCAAAGAAATCGTTTCTCAAGAGATTGTTTCTCAATCAGCTAGAACTGAGATAATAGCTAAATCTAAAATAGCGGCTAGCCCTGCTAAATCCCAAAGTTTGCCATCTAAATTCCAAAGTTTGTCATTAAGTAACAAACACACTATTAAAAACATTACTAATTTATTATTAAATTCCCGAAAAATTTTGCTTAATTTTTTTAAGGGTTTTTCAAATCCCAGCAAAGCTTTGGTTGAATTAGGTAAAGTTTTCTCTAATTTTAGTAACGTCCTAATAAATAAAACAAAAATTTCTTTAATAAGTTTTTGGTATTATCTTACTAAAAAACAGTTTATAGTTAAGCCAATTATTTTACCGAAAAATAAAGTGCTTTTTTGTTTTAATAAAGTTTCCTTACGTAAAAAGAGAAGAGAATATTTACAAGATTGGCAACTGTTTATCAAGCAGTTCTTACCAACTAAGATTTTTTTAATTAAATTTAAACCAGTTATTCCAAAGTTTAAATTAAGTAATTTGTGGTTTAAAATTTTAAAATTCAAATTTAATTTAAGTAATATAAAATTCTCCAAACCAAATTTCAATTTTACCAAGCCACATTTCAATTTCTCCAAACC
>JALOQQ010000084.1 GCA_025453315.1 Planctomycetota bacterium | reverse complement strand
AAAAATAATTTATTAGAAAAAATTATGAAAAAATCAACGTTTTTTTTAGCCTCTTTATTAACTTTGGCTGTCACTGCTATTGTTATTGTTTCTTTGGTTGTTAATAATAAAAATGATAATCAAGATCGTTTTTCAGTGGCTGGTTCAGGAACAATTTATGCTAAAGCCGATATTGCCAATATTGAAGTTGGTTTAAAAACTGAAGCCAAAAAAACTGCCGCTGAAGCTACTATTGAAAGTACTAATAAGATGAATGATATAATTTCGGAATTAAAGAAACTTAATATTGATGAAAAAGATATAAAAACTTCAAGTTACAACTTAAACCCAGTTTATAATTGGACTAATCAAAAAGGTCAAGAATTAATTGGTTATGAAGTTTTGCAAAATTTAACTGTTAAAATTAGAGACTTAAATAAAATTGGCGAAGTGATTGCTAAAACCACTGCCAAGGGAGCTAATCAAATTGGTAATATTAATTTTACCATTGACGATCCTTTTTCTTTAAAGAATCAGGCTAGGGAAATAGCTATTAAAAAGGCTCAGGAAAAAGCAGTTATGATTGCTAAGCAGGCTGGCTTGAAATTAGGTAAAGTAAAAGGTGTTTATGAAAATTCTGATTATCTGCCAACAACAGCTTATTCTAATGCTAAAATGGATATGTCGATTGGTGCGGGCGGAGAAAGTGTTAGTCCTAATATACAATCCGGACAAAACGAAATTAAAGTTGAAGTAACTATTGTTTACGAAGTAAAGTAATTTTTAATAATTTTTAATATGAAAAAAACGACGGTTTTAATTTTATTCTTGTTATTGTTTTTTTCTTTTAGCGCTTTGGGTTGTGCTAAAAAGAAGAGCACCGATTCTTTGGTTGCTAACAACCCAGCAATTATTAATAATCAAATTGATAAAACTAACACTATTAACCAAGATGGACAAACACAGGTTAATAGTTCGCTTGTTAATACCCCATTAGAGAGTATCGATGAACATGGTTGTGTTAATTCTTCTGGTTATTTTTGGTGTGAATTAAAAAATAAATGTTTGAATTCTGGAGAAGAAAAGTGCGAGAAAGATTATGCCCCAGACTCAATTAAAATTGAAGGTGATAAAAATATTTATACTAGCCCTAAGCTGGGTTTAAAATTAAGTTATCCAAAAGAGTGGTCTAGTTATAGCGCTGGTCAAGAAATGGTTATTACCAACAATAATCTTGAAGGAGCAACTAATAATTCAGCTACGGATAAGATAAAGATTGAAGTTATCGTTTTAAATAATATTAAGACGTCTTTAGATGATTGGTTAAAAGAAATGAATACTGATAGTAATAAAATGATTTCTTCTTCTAATTTTAAAATTAATGGTCATATTGCTAAAAAGGTGTTATGGCAGGTTGATGATATTATTGGAAATAATGATCGTACTTTAGGCATTTATTATAAAGAGGAAGACAAAATTTTTATTTTTATTATTTCTCCTTATAATAGTAATAAGCTTAAGGAAGCTGAGGAAATTATTAAATCTTTTAAACCGGTGGAATAAGTTGTAATTCTTTATTTGGAAAAAAGTATTAAGTTAATTTGATTGCGAGAATTAAAAAATTAGTTTAAACTAGAAAAGTTATAAATTATTAATTGAATTATGGCTGAAGTAAAAATTTTAGTTGAGGGTTATACAAATGCTGACGCTAAAGAATCTTTAGAAACAACTGAGGAAAAAACTTGTGCTACTATAACTTTAGTAAGGGATCAAAATTTGGTTATAATAGTTGATCCTGGAGTATTAGAAAGCCAAAATATTTTAATTGATAAATTAAAAGAAGAAGGGTTAAATATTTCTGATATTAATTTGGTTTTTTTAACTCATTCTCATATTGACCATTATCGTAATATTGGCATGTTTCCTCGGGCTAAAACTTTAGAGTATTGGGGTTTATGGGAAGGCAATTCTTCACAGGATCGTCCCGAGAGTTTAAGTTCTGATATAAAAATAATATCAACCCCTGGTCATAGTAATGATAGTTTAACTCTTCTAGTTAACACTATTCATGGTGTAGTGGCTATCTGTGGTGATGTTTTTTGGAAAGAAAATTATCCAGAGCTTGATGCTTATGCTAATGACATGGAAACTTTAAAAAAGAGTCGTCAACAAGTTTTAGCTCAAGCTGATTGGGTAATTCCGGGACACGGAAAAATGTTTAAAGTAGTTAAATAATTTTTTATTTTTTATAACTACAACCAAAAGGTAGTTTTTATTTTTTAAAAAGAGAATTGAGTTATTAATTTAGAGAATTGAGTTATTAATTTAGAGAATTGAGTTATTAATTTAAATTATAATTATAAAGTTAAATATATTATTATGGCAGAAGAAGTGGTATTAAGATTTTCTGAAGTGAGTTTTGAGTATTTGCATAAAAAACCGATCCTCACTGAGGCTAGTTTTTGTATAAGGCGCGGTGCTAAAATTACGTTAATGGGACAAAATGGTGCTGGAAAAAGTACTATTTTTGGCTTGATAAAAGGAGATTTAAAACCAAAGAGTGGACAGGTGTCTATTACTAATAATGCTACTATTGGTACGGCGCGACAAACTATGGCACGAGAAGATTTAAATTTAACAGTTGAAGCTTATTTTGCCAAAGCCTTTAGTGTTGTTCCGGGAAATATCCGTAGTCGTATTAGTAAAGTCTTAGAGGCGGTTAATTTTGAAATTCCTTTAGATAGAATTGTTGGCAATTTATCTGGTGGTCAACAAGCACGTTTGCTTTTAGCTTACGCCTTAATTCAAGATCCGGACATTTTGCTTTTAGATGAGCCAACCAATAATTTGGATAAAACGGGAATTGATCATTTAATTAGTTTTTTAATAATGTATGATAAAACGGTTTTAGTCATTTCTCATGATGCTGATTTCTTAAATTGTTTTACTGAGGGAGTTGTTTACTTAGATGTTTATACCCATCAAACCGAAATTTATGTTGGTGACTATTATTCAGTAGTAGAAGAAATTTCTCGTCGTATTGAGCGCGAGGAAATGAAAAATGCCCAATTAGAGAAACGTATTTTGGATCGTAAGGAAAAAGTTAATTTTTTTGCCAATAAGGGTGGTAAGATGCGTAAACTCGCTCAAAAATTAAAAGCCGAAACCGAAGACTTAGAAGAAAATATGGTGGATGTAAGAAGGGAAGATAAAACAATTAGAAAGTTTACTATTCCAGTACAAGAAGATATTGTTGGTGAAGTACTTACCTTAAAAAAGGTAAAAGTTATTAAAAATCATGAACCAATTTTGTGTGAAATAAACAAAGTTTTAAGAAAAAGAGATCGACTTTTAGTAATTGGTCCTAACGGTATTGGTAAAAGCACTTTGTTGCGTACTTTGGTTGCTAACAAAGAAGAAGGAATTAATATTGCTCCAGAAATTAAAGTCGGTTATTATAGCCAGGATTTTTCCACTCTTGATTTTGATGATATAGTTTTTAACTCTTTAAAAAGTGTAATGGCTGACGGAATCGATGAACAACAAATGCGTGCTACGGCTGCCAATTTTTTAATAACTGGTGATTTAATGGGACACAAGATTGCCGCTCTTTCTGAGGGACAAAAAGGACTTCTTTCTTTCGCTCGTTTGGTTTTAATGCGTCCAGGATTATTAATTTTAGATGAACCGACTAATCACATTAATTTTCGTCACATTCCAGTAATTGCTTCGGCAGTAAATAATTATGAAGGCGCTATTGTGATGGTTAGTCATATGTCGGAATTTGTTAAAGAAATAAAATTTACCGAAGAACTAGATTTGGGAAAGTTGTAATTATCTAGATATTGGATTGGCTATCTTTTATACTTCGTTAGCCGAATATGTTTGTTTTTAATTTTACAATATTCTTCGCTTTTTTAGCTATGCTTCTTTGGGGTGTGGGTGATTTTTTGATTCAAAAAACCGTACGAAGAGTTGGTGATTTTGAAACTTTACTGTGGATCAATTTGATTGCCGGACTCTTTCTTATTCCTTTTGTTATTAAGGATTTGCCACTTATTTTTCTGGGCTCTAATTTAATCTCTTTAATTTTAATGACCATAGTAGACTTATTCTATGGTTTCTTTTTGTTTAGAGCTTATGACGAGGGAAAATTGTCAGTAGTTGAGGTAGTTATGCTCGGCGAATTACCAGTAACTATTGTTTTGGGTTTAATATTTTTTCAAGAGACTTTAAATATTTCCCAGATATTAGTTATTATTATGATCATTCTTGGTGTCTTATTAATTTCTCGAACTAAAGGTACTTGGCTAGATAAAGTAAAAGAAATTTTTACTGGAAAA
>JALOQQ010000083.1 GCA_025453315.1 Planctomycetota bacterium | reverse complement strand
TTAAAAGCGGCGCCGATGACGGACCGGTGGAAAAGAAAAAAAGCACTGCCCTGAAAAACGCGCTTTGGCTTTTACTCAGTATGGCGGTCTTGCTGATCGGAGCGCATTTTACCGTTGCTTCCGCTTCTGATCTGGCTAAAAACCTGGGCGTCTCGCCGATCCTGATCGGCATGCTGATCGTCGGCGTCGGCACCACTATCCCGGAATTGCTTTTCTCCCTACGCGCCGTGAAAAAACACGATGATTCTTTGGCGATAGGTGATTTATTAGGAACTGTTTTAGCTGATGCTACAATTGTGGTTGGTATTTTGGCGCTTATTTCTCCTTTTACTTTTCCTATTAAAATAATTTATGTGACGGGCGTTTTTATGGTAATAGCTTCTTTTCTTTTATTTTTCTTTATGCATACTGGGCGTAATATTTCTAAAAAAGAAGGATTGTGGTTATTTTTATTTTGGATTTCATTTGTAGTCGCAGAATTTTTAGCGAATAGATAGCTTTTAGGGAATAAGTGTTTTTTGACAGATATCAATTTTTGTATTATAATATCAAAGATAATGCGTTATGCTTATCCGTAGAAGAGGGGTCGTAATCCTCATAGTTCTTTAAATAAAATTAATTGTTATGATTAATTATCAAATTACCGAAGGACCATCTAAATTCGATTTAATGGTAAGTCTATTTGATGGAAAAAAAATTCAGTTTACTCAGAAAACTGAAAATGGTACCAGTGTTATTTTGGCTAATGTAGCCTCAGTAGAAAGGGAAGATGGCAGCCACTCTTCTTGGAATTTGAAAATCTATATTCTGGAAAGCAATTCAGTAATTAAAGCCGGACAAACTTTGTCGGCTTATTACAGTAGTCGAACCAGAAAAGGAATTATAGTTTTAGATTAATTTATGATTTCTGGCTTCTCTCCAGAATTTGTCTTGGACAAGAGAAAGTTTTTTCAAGCCCGCTTCTTTAAGATGAGGGCTTGTATTTTTTTTAACAATAAATAGTTTTATAATTTAGACTTTTAATATTTTTAAATATTTAAACAAAATAAAAACCTCGTTAATAACGAGGTTTTTATTTTTATATTTGGAAATTGATTAAAATCTCCTGTGTCCACCTGAGTTGCCACCACCATTGTTGTAGCCACCGGTTCTCTTTGGACGATCTTCCATGGGACGAGCTTCGCTCACGGTAATCTTTCTGCCCTCTATATCTTGGCCATTGAACATGCTGATAGCATTTTGTGCTTCTTCATCAGAAGACATTTCAACGAAACCAAAACCCTTAGAACGACCAGAAAATTTATCAGTGATGATGATTGCAGAAACAACCTGTCCGGCTTGGCTGAAAACTTCTTCCAAAGCCTGACCATCCATAGCGTATGGTAAACCACCCACGTATAACTTTTTTGCCATATAACTTCTTACGAGTTAATTTATTAAAGTGTAAGCCGACCCTTGAAAGGCTTATCCTTTTTACGTCTTTCACCCTTAGAGGAGGGCATTAACTCGTATAAGGAAAACTGCACTTCAATCACTTACTATATTAGATTAGCATATAAACAGAGAAAAGTCAAAGTGGCTTTTTGGTTGTTTTTAGGGTGATTTAGTGTTATTATAATTAATAATTAATAAATAATATGAAGATATTCAATTCTGATAAAATAGGCCGTAGTTTTATAAAAATTTTTGTGGTCGAGATGATTGTTATTATTATTTTGACTATCATTCTCTTTCGTTTTTAATATGCCAGAAATGCCAGAAGTTGAGACAATTAGAAAAGATTTGAGCTTAAATATTTTGGGACAAAAAATTAAAGAAGTTATTGTTAAGGATAAGAAGAAAATTATACTGCACCCTCAAGATTTGATTGGGCGCAGTTTTGTTTTAGTTTGTCGACGTGGCAAGTTATTGTATTTTTCTTTATCGGTCAATAAAGATAAAACCGCTCGATTATTAAAAAATAAAATAAAAAGTAGTGAAAAACAAAAAAATATTTTTTCACAATATCTTTTAATCCATTTGCGCATGACCGGACAGCTTATTTATCAGAAGGGAAAAGATTTACTGGCTGGTGGTCATCCTTTTAGTAAAAAGTCTTTAAACCAGGCAATTGGTGCTACTTTACCAAATCGTTTTACACGAGCCATTATTATTTTTTCTGACGGTGCTAAATTATTTTTTAATGATATTCGTCGTTTTGGTTATTTAAAATTAGTTTCCGAAAAAGAATTACAAAACAGTTTAATTAAATTTGGTATTGAGCCATTAACTAAAGAATTTACTTTTAACAATTTTATTAAAGCATTGGCCCAGAGAAAAACCTCTATTAAAGCCGTTCTGCTTAATCAGAATATTATTTCTGGTATTGGTAATATTTATGCTGATGAATCCTTATTTGCCTCTGGTATTAGGCCAAATCGTCAGGCTAATTCTTTGACTATTTTAGAAAAGAAAAAGCTTTGGCAGGTAATAAATAAGATAATGGCTAAGGCCATTAAGCATCGCGGCACTACTTTTAGTAACTATGTAGACAGTTCCGGAAAGAAAGGTAATTTTTCTCAACTTTTACAAGTTTATGGACGAAAAAATGGTGCCTGTGTTAATTGTGGAAAAATTTTAAGTAAAACTAGAGTGGCTGGTCGAGGAACTAGTTATTGCCAGTTTTGCCAAAAATAATTATTAAGATTGACTTTTTTGCCCCAGTATTATATCTTTATAGAAGAAAAACAGTTAATTAAGAAAGTCAGAAAGACAGGATAGAATTCCTATCGTTTCTTTTTGCTTTAAAGGCTATGTCTCAAGACAACATGATCAAGCTTGAATGTACTCTCTGTAAGACCATCACCCATTATTCCAAGAAGAACAAGAAGGTTCATAAGGAAAGATTGGAAATGTCTAAGTACTGCAAGTATTGTAAAAAACAAACCCCTCATAAAGAGACTAAATAAAAGGCTGCGCCTATTCAGGCGCACGCTTTGTAATTATCATATGAACAGCAAAACTTTGGCTAAGCCATTTCTTTTGATCTTAGTTATTTTAGTTACTATTGCATGTTTCATTTTGTTCCGACCATTTCTCACGGAGATTTTGGTAGCTGGAGCATTGGTTTCGACTTTTTACAAACCTTATGTTTGGTTGGTAGGAAAATTTAAAGGCAAACAATATTTAGCCTCTCTTTTGATGTGTCTTTTTTTGGTAATTTTTATTATTTTACCGATTATTTACGCTATTATTTATGCTGGTCAGCAATCAGTTGATGCTTATCAGAAAACCGTTGCTTTTGTTAATCAGAATGACATTACTACCACCTTCAAAAGCAAGACCTGGGATAAGCTTTATTTATTGGGTGATCCCAATACCATTAAAAATTTCGCTTTAGATATTTTTAAACGTTCTAGTGATTGGTTGGTTGGTGGTGCTACTGAAGTAATTAAAGGAACTACTAATTTTTTAATTTCTCTAGGTATTATTATTATTACCATGTTTTTCTTTTTTGTGAGTGGCAAGGGTATGTTGAAGCGTTTGATGCATTGGTCACCACTACCAGATAAGTATGATGTAGAAATTTTTCAGAAATTTAAAAATGTTAGTTATTACACCATGATTTCTACTTTTGCTGCTGGTTTGGCGCAGGCTCTAGCTGGCGGTATCGCTTTCTTCTTTGTGGGTGTACCAGTTTTATTGCCGGCACTTTTAATAGCCCTTTGTTCTTTGCTACCAATTTTAGGTTCGGCTTTAATTTATATACCAATCGGACTTTATTTGATTTTTATTGGTAGTGTCGGTAAAGGTATTTTTATTTTAATTTGGGGTTCAATAGTAATTGGTTACGTTGATAATGTGGTAAGAGCTTTAATTATTAAAGGTAAAGCCGAAGTAAATCCTATTTTTGTAATTCTTTCTATTTTAGGTGGCATCTCTTTGTTTGGTTTTTGGGGTATCGTTTTAGGTCCACTCGTCGTCTCTCTAGCTATAACTATCTTCCATATTTACGAATTGGAATTTTGTAATGCCGATGGCACGGATTTGAAACCGCTCTTAAGTGATAACCCGGAAGAAGAGAAAAAATAATTTATATCATAATTAATATAAAAAGATTCGCGCCTTGTGCGCGATCTTTGTTTAAACTTATGAATCTTGGAATAAAAACAAAAAAGAATTTAGAAGACGCTTTTGCTGGCGAATCTATGGCTCGCAATAAATATGATTATTTTTCTTCTATTGCTCGAAAAGCTGGCTATGTACAGATTGCTAATATTTTTGCCGAAACTGCTTTAAATGAAAAAGAACATGCTAAGCTTTGGGCTCAACGTTTAGGGGTTATTAGTGAATCTTTAGCTGATG
>JALOQQ010000016.1 GCA_025453315.1 Planctomycetota bacterium | reverse complement strand
AAATATTGGGACAAGTTGATAATGGAAATTTAACCAAGCAGGAAAATTGGAAAGAAGGCACTCAATATATTGATGTTGAGAAAACTTATAATAGTTATGGCTTAATTACTCAAGAAAAAGATCCGCTCGATAATGCTACTAATTATACTTACGATTCTTATAATCTCTATCCAGCAACGGTTACTAATCCACTAAATCAGGTAACTAGTTATGAGTATGATTATTCAGCTGGTAAAATTAAACAAGCGACCGATGTAAATGGTTATATATTTAAAACTATTTATGATGCTTTTGATAGAGTTAAAGAAAAGCAACAACCAGATTTGATTAATCCTAATACATTAGTAGTTAGTTCTAGCTATACTTATAATGATTTAACGTTACCGAGAAGTATTACGCAGACTAATTATTTGGATGGAACTAATAATTTTAACTCGGTTACTTATTTAGATGGTTTAGATAGAGTCATCCAAACTAGAACAAAATCAGGCGAAGTTAATATTTATTCTGTAAAAGATACAAAATATAATTCTAAGGGCTTAGTAAAGCAAGAATCTTTGCCTTATTTTAGTGCCGGTTCGGCTAGAACTCCATATACTACAAATAGTAATCTTTATATTAATTATACTTATGATTCTCTAAATAGAGCTAAAACAATTTCTGACTCCGTCGGCACAACCACTAATGTCTATAATGATTGGAAAACAACCACAACTGATGCAGAAAATAAGGTTAAAAGTTTATATAATGATGCTTATGATAATTTAGTGCAGGTTGATGAATATGATGGTGCGAATATTTATTCGACTAAGTATAATTATGATTTAAAAGGTAATTTAATTAAAATTACCGATGCTTTGAATAATATAAGAAATTTTCAGTATGATAATTTGGGTAGATTAATATTATCAGAAGATTCTCACAGCATCACAGATAGTACTTTTGGCGTTATAAGTTATACCTATAACAATAATGGAAATGTATTATCCAAGACTGATGCTAAAAATCAAATTACTAATTATGCTTATGATAATTTAAATAGAGTCTTGTCAGAAGATTATATTGGTAATGCAGGAATTGAAACGACTTATGCTTATGATACTTGTACTGGTGGCGTTGGAAAATTGTGTTCAGTGATAACGAGTGCTGTTTCAACCGCCTATACTTATAATCCTTTAGGATCAATGGCTAGTGAAAACAAAAATATTGATAATGTTAATTATCTCACTTCTTTTAAGTATGATAGATTGGGTAATAATACTTCAATTATTTATCCGGATAATAGCGAAGTTAAATACGAATATAATAATGGTGGTCTACTTAATAAGGTTTCCCAGAAAGAACAAAATGGACAGAGTTTTTCTTCTTTATTAGAAAATATTAAATATAATCCTGCTGGTCAGACAACTTATCAAGATTTTGCTAATGGTACTACCAGCTCTTACACCTATAATCCGGATAGCTTATATAGATTAGTCAATAAAATTACCACTGGCATTGGTAATGTTTCAGGTTATCAGGCCCAAGCCACCTCAGTAATTAGACCAGAAGATATTAGATTTGAGCATGCCAAAGAACTGGTGGCAACTAATAGAGCTAAAAAAGATAAGGAAGGTAATATTTTATTAAATGATGAAATAGAGCTTAAATCGGAAAGAACTAAAAAATCGGAAACCTATTTATTGGGTTTTAAGAAGGATGGTAGAAGGATTAATAAAGTTAGGTTGTATGACAATGATGTTTATTATAATGATAATGCCGGAAAATTAGCCAAGATAGATACGAATTTCAAAGAAGACAAGAAAAATATTTCAATGAATAAGGCTCAGTATAATGTAAGTTTAAATAAAGATGGTTCTGATAAATTAATTGAGTTTAAATGGGGCGCTAACAAATTATATATTTCTCCGATAGGGAATAATAATTTTAATAATCCGAAAGTTAAAGATAATCAGGTGGTTTATAAAGATCTAATAGCTAAAGGAGTAGATTTAAAATTAACTGCCAATAACGTTTCTTTTGCTAAAGAAGTTGTAATTAATTCTGAAGAATCTTTAACTAATCTAGAACAAGATGATAATAATTATTATTTAACTTTTAAATTGGAAGCTAAAAATTTAGATGTGTTGGTAGATGAAAAATTACTTAGTGAAGAAAAAAATATTATTTCTAAAAAACAAGCAGAATTAATATTTGAAAATAGCGACAAGTTATATATTTCTTTGCCAGCTGTTTATGACGATGCTTTTACTGGTAGAAATATTGATATTAAATATGAACTTAAAGATGGCGGTGTTTATTTAACTAAGATATTACCCAAATCATATTTTAGTGAAAATAAATTAACTTATCCTGTTAAGACTGATGCTATTTTGAATATCAATTATTCTGGTAGGGGAGCGGCTGGTAATATTAGTACTCCTTGGTCTACAACTCGTAATGCCGTGTATGGTAATTATAGGAATGACAATCCTTTTGTTATGACTAAAAAATACTATGGTGGCAATTGGGAAGTGGATAGAGCTTTTTTGTCTTTTAACACTTCTTCGATACCGCAGAATGCTAATATTGTTTCGGCTAACTTATATACTTATATTAGTAAGATTTATAATTTTACGTTTGATGCTTATTCTTATTATACCGTTGTTCAAGCCTGGCCACAGAGTTTAACTATAATGGATACAGATTTTGGCAAGGTTGATGATAATGAGTTGATTAATCCTGCTAATAGAATAATTTGTCCATACGCCGGAGAATGTTATCCGGGTGCTTATGTTAACACTCCACTTAGTCCTACATTTTTTAATTTAATAAATAGGGGTGCTTATACAAAATTAGCCATTAGAGAGGGACATGATCTAGAAAATAATGTTGATAGCTTTAATGCCGCTATGTATACCAATGCTAATTATATGAGTTTGAGTGGATCTTATCTGGAAATCCAATATTCTTTACCGCTCGCCCCATATTCACCGACTGATTTACAGGCAAACGGAAAGATGTCTCCCGCTCCAGTTGATAGCTCAGTAAACCTTAGTGCTATCTATAATGATCCGCAGATAAGTAATAATGCTTTGTATTATCAAATCCAAGTATCAAATACTGAAGCTAGTTTTACTACTCCTCTATGGGATTCTGGAAAGAAATCTTTATCTACTCCTTTGCTGCAAGGAAAAAGATCTGAGAATATAGTCTATACCGGACCAGCTGTAACTTCCGGAAATAATTACTATTGGCGCATGAAGTTCTGGGATAGTGATAGTAATGAAGGAGAATGGAGTAATGGCTATGATTATTTTTATAAGCAAGGTGATTATATAAATTTTCAGAATTTAAATTATACTTATGACAAAGTAGGAAATATTACTAAAATTATAGATAGTTCTCAAACCGATGCTGCTAAAACCGTAAATTACACTTACGATAATCTCTATCGTCTCACTTCAGCCATCGCTACTAACACCGCCAACAATCAAAACTATTCTCTAAGCTATAGCTATGACCCAATAGGCAACCTACTCAACAAATCAGATCTAGGTAATTATCTCTATCAAGGTAATCAGGGAGCTAGTTATGCCAATCCTAATGCGGCTACCAGTATTAATGGTATTACCAATGCCTATGACAATAATGGTAACCTATTAAGTAACGGTACCTGGACCCATTCCTGGGATTATAGAGACAGATTAATCCAGAGTACTAATGGTACAGCTAATATCTCTTATGCCTATGATAATGACGTAAACCGCATTAAATATTCTAACGGCACTGAAACTACTATCTATCCTAATAAATACTATAATATTTCTTCAACTGGCAAGATAACCAAACACATCTTTGCGAGTGGTCAAGCATTAGCTACTATAGAAACAGATGGGGGAATAACTAATACCTATTATATCCATTCTGACCACCTCGGAGGAACTAATGTTGTTTCAAATAGTAATGGTCAATTAGAACAACTCCTAGATTATTATCCATTTGGTGAGATTAGAATAAGTACTCCCCAAAACACCTTTACCGAAAAAAGAGGCTATACTGGACATGAACATGACGAAGATACTAATTTAGAGTACATGATGGCGAGATATTAGAATGGTGTGGAGGGGAGGTTTATGAGTCAGGATCCGGCAAACGGTAAACTATTTGATCCACAAAGTCTAAATAAATATAGTTATGCAAGAAATAACCCTGTATTTTATGTAGACCCTGATGGTAGAGAGACTACTGTATATATAGAAAAAGGTAATTGGAGTTATGGTATAAAATCAGCTTTTGGTCATACTTTTGTTTCTATTAGTAGAGAAGATAAAACTACCACATATAGTTGGGCCCCAAACGATGGTAGGGATCATGGACAGGCCACACCTGATCTTTATGTTACGAATACCGATTATATTGCTAATAAGGAGGGTAATGTTTATACAACATATACTTTTGACACAACACCAGAACAAGAAAAAGCTATAAAACAATATTATGATGATTTAGCTAAGAAAAATGATAATGCTCAGGGTGATAGCCGTCAATATTTTGAAGACTTTTCTTATAATTGCACCGATGTTTCTGTTGAAGCATTAAAAAAGGGAGATGTGGTGTCGCAAGATTTTTCAGCCAAAACAAGTAACGTTTCAACTCCTTACGGATTGAAGTTGAAATTAGATGAAAAGTATTTTAAGCAAAAAATTGGTCAATACGTACCAACTGTCAACGATAAAAAAATTATGAATTTAAAAAAAGATACAGTTGACACAAGAAATAAGGATAAGGTTGATTCAAAAAATTCTAACAAGTCTACTAATAAAAATAATAAGAGATAATATGAAAAAAGTTAAGATTATTGTTATAGTAATTTGTTCGTTATTCTTAATTGGGTCTTTCTGGGTATTATTTAAAACCCTCGCTCCATTTGTCAGGGAAAAATTAGCAATGAAAATAAATTACAATAATGGAGAAACTGAAATAGTTTATAAAAACTTTTCTACAAAGATTAAAATAAAAGACGAATGTTATATAAAGCCAGAAATGCATATTTTTAGTTTTTATCCTTGGGCGGGAAAAATATGCTGTCAAAAATCAAAGTATTGTTTTAGTAGCATGGTGACTGAGGATTCAAAGGTCTTGGAAGGAATTCCAAAATTTAAAGATTATAATAGAATTTATTTCCTTAAACAGGAAAAACGTTCGACCTTTAGAATTATTAGTCCTGATGGCAAGAAACTTTTAGGTTTTTGGTTGTTAGATGATTTTAATCAAGATTCTATTAATGATATAAGTAATAGCATAACTGAATACTAGTTATGAAGAAAATATTTTTTTACTTTCATGTAAAAAAACTAAATTTAATAATATAAAAAAACATTTTAAAATTTTAATTATCATAGTAACGTTATTGTTTTCTTTTTCGGTTATAACTCCAGCTTTTGCTCATCCGGGAAGGACTGATAAATGGGGTTGCCACACTTGTAAAACTAGTTGCAAAAAATGGGGACTGAAATATGGACAATATCATTGTCATAGAGGAAAATAATAAGTATACAGTTAACATTTTACCCCTTTCCTTTGTATTGCAAGCATCATATAAAAGGTGTGACGCTATTGTGACTGAAAAGGGGTAAAATGTGATAAAAACTGGTTAAAATAGATAACTTCAAAATTGCAATTTATCGTTTAATATTAGATTTTTTTAGCTAATATTTCAATATAATCTCATAAGGTGTTATTCAATTCGAATCCCACCCCGGGAGCAAGATTGGACAAGCAGGCTCAAAAGAGCCTGTTTTGTTGTAATATTCGCTATTTTTTAGCAGTTCGGAAGTGAAATTTAGCTTTTGCGCTAATGTTTTTTTATGATATAATTAAATAAATTTATTATATGAAGAATAAAAAATGGCATCACGTTGTTACTAGGTTAATGGGTCTTCTAGAAATACAATTAGCCAATGAAGTTTATCCTTATTTTCCAATTAAAAGAGGTGGTTTTAATTTGGATAATATAGTTATTGGTAGAAATGGTATTTTAGAAAGATATGTTGATTTAGATCAACTGGAGGACTTTAAAAGGATAATTAAAGAAAATAATTATATAAAACTGCTTAAAGGATTTAAGGATTATGAGAAAAAGGCCACTCCTTTGATTATAAGAATGATGAACGATCCCTTAAAGAATTGTCATAAGTTTATGAAAATTTTTCGTAAATTATGGATTCATGAGATTACCGGATTTTATATAGGGCTTTATTGTCGCAATAAAAAGGCTTTAAATATTATTTCTCATTTAAGGGGCACAAAAAGCCTTCAACATATCGCCGTCTCAGATTTTTTACCAAAACTTCTTACTGAAATTTCTAAAAAATTAAAAATAGATAGAGAATTATTGAAGTATGCCATGCCAAATGAAATTGTTTCTCTTAAGTTAAATAAAAAAATATTAATCTTAAGAAGAAGATTGTATGTTTTAATATTAATAAATGGCAAATTGCAATTATTAACTGGTGCTAAAGCTAAAAAATTCGTCAAGAATTTTACTGACAAAATTAAGGATGAAACAGATCTTAATGTTAAAGAGTTTAAAGGAACACCGGCTTTTTCTGGTAAGGTTTCTGGCAAGGTTGTTTTAGTGATTCATGATAAAGATTTGGTAAAAGTAAAAGAAGGAGATATTTTAGTAAGCCCCATGACTAGAACTTCCTTTATATCTGCCATGAAAAGATCCGGAGCTTTTATTACTGATGAAGGTGGTGTTACTTGTCACGCAGCCATTATTGCCAGGGAATTAAAAAAGCCTTGCATTATTGGTACAAAAATTGCTAGTAAAGTTTTGAAGAATGGGATGAAAGTACTTGTAGATGCTGATTCTGGTATGGTTAAAATAGTTTAGTTAATAAGATATATTATGATGCTAGAAAAAATTAATTTAAATCTAGAAAAACAAGAAAAAATAAAACCAGCTACTATTCGTTTGGAATTTTTTAGACATGACGATAAGGCCGCTAGTGCAATACCTAGCTCTAATGAAGAAGCGGATAGGGAGGTGCCATTGTCAGATCATGGCAGGATTCATGCTACTGAAATTGGTAAAGAAAAAAACCCCAATCCTGAAGTTGCCCTTGCTTATAGTTCTCCTAGAAAAAGAACTACAGAAACTGCTTTGCGACAAATATTTACTGACAATGAAGAATTGAATAATAATTTATCTCTTGATGACATAAATTTTTTAATTGATGAAAATTTATCTCTAGGTAAAAAATGTCGCACTACTGAATTACTAGATTTTAATTATACTGGTAGTGATAGATTTCGTCAGGCAGCTGCAGAACATTATGGCAAGGGTAAGGATCTTTTAGTTTGGTATTTAGAGGAAAGTGATAATTTGGTTATTAGTGAAAATGATCAGATTTGCACTTCTTATTCTCGTTTAGCTGGCAATGTTGCTCAATTAGTTAAAAAATATTTACAGGCATATTCACGTTGGAAAGATATTGTCGCTGAAAATAAAGATAAATATACTAAGTTTGATAATCAATTGCAAAGATTTATGGGCACTCATCAAGGGGTGGCTGAGGCTTTTTTAATGAAAGCAATAGAAAAGACTGGGGGCAGAAATGCTGTTTATGAATTTATTAATTCTTTGAAGTCTAAAAATGGTTTTGACTTTAGTGAAGGATATTCTTTGATTATTAGCGAAGATGATCAAAATAAAGATATTGAAAAGAAAATTAATATTAATTATGGCAAAAAGAGTTTTATGCTTAATGAGAGTGTTATAAATAATATTATTTTAGATCAGGAGGAATTAAATAAACATATTGTTGATTTTTCTAAGTTGCAAAAAATAGCTGATGAAACAGATCTATCATTGGATATTAAAAAAAACACGGAAGAGTTATCGAAAGAAAAAAATAATCCTAAAGCGTGGGATAAGATTTATAATGAACAAAGTACAGCGGAAATTCCCTGGAATTTTGAAAAAATCCCCGCATGGTTTAGTGAAATAATCGAATCAGGATGGATTCAATCAGGAAAAACTCTTGATGTCGGCTGTGGTCTTGGAAATTATTCAAACTATTTAGCTGAAAATGGCTTTGACGTCCTTGGTGTAGACTTTTCAAAAGAAGCAATTACTAAGGACAAGGAAAAATTTAAAAAAGACAATTTGAGATTTGAAGAATGTGATGCTCTAAACTTAAAATCAATTCTTGACTCAGAAAATCCAGAAATGTTTGATTTTGTAATTGATATTTCGCTATTACATCATATTAAGCCAGAAGACCGCAAAAAATATGCTGAATCAGTTGCAGGTGTTTCAAGAACTGGCACAAAGGTACTGGTTAGTTGTTTTAGCGAAAGTGATCCAGTATTCGAGGGTCAGAAAGCATTTCATAATCCTGATACTGATACTGTAACTTACGTGTTGTCGAGAGAAGACATTATTAACACTTTTCAGGATCAGTTTGAAATCGAAGAGCTTGATGAAGTTGAGTTCGGTAAGTTTAGCAAAATTGGAAACAGTATGACCAGAAAAAGACATTTAGTTAAACTGATAAAAAAATAGACTAATCACTTTTGAAAGACTGGACTTGTGATAATAGATGATGCATTACGATTGTAGTCGTCCGAAAATTTAAAGGTAGCTACTTGATAAAAGTAAACCGAGGGGCGGCACATTAAACCTAAAAGTGCAAAGCTTGATCGATCGGAGGAAGTCAGATTATTGATAAATTGAAATAGCGAACGAAAAACACACCTTTTATGAAAACACACTTTTAATGAACTGTACCCCAAAAAGTAGACACGGAAACGTGTCTTTTTTTGTGGTTAAATTGAAGGTATAATCTAAATAATTAAAATATCAACAATATGTTCAATGAAGAGCAGATAGTGGAGTTAAGAAAAAATAAGAATGTCTTGCGCTGCAGTGCTAAATCAATCACATACAGCCAAGCATTTAAGTTAAGGGCAATAAAGCAATATTTTGAGGAAGGAATGGCCCCAAATCAAATATTTGAAGAGGCGGGGTTTAAATTAGATTGGATGGGTGAATACAGAACCAGAACTTCTCTAAAAAGGTGGCGGGATAAATATAAGCTATACGGGCAAACATCGCTCACAAAAGAAAATAGAGGTGGTCCGGGTAGAAGAAAAAAAGCAGCTAAGGATGATAAAAGCAAAATAGAATATTTAGAAACGAAGATTGCCTATTTAGAAGCGGAAAACGATTTTTTAGCCAAACTTCGGGGCCTGAAAAGGAAGTAAAACTCAGGCCAAGTCAGAAATATAAAATAATTAGCAGAATATATAAAAATAAATCACTGCTGTGCAATATTGCCCGAGTATCAAAGGGTGGATACTATAAATGGCTAAGGAGTCCCAAGCGAAATAAAGATGAAAAAGATTTGACGCTCATTAAAATGATATTTGAGAAAGGTAAAAAGAAATTAGGAATGAGATTAATGAATGATCATGGGGCAATAATGAACCACAAGAAGATAATTAGAATTATAAAAGAAAATAATTTAGTGGCACAAGTAAGAAGAAAAAATCCGTATAAAATGATAATGAAAGTTAATCAAGAACACCGGACAGCGGCCAATATTTTGAATCGGGAATTTAAGCAAATAGTTCCGAGAAAAGTGTTTTGCACTGATATTACCTATCTATATTATGGAATGAGCCAGAGGGCCTATCTCTCTGCTGTAAAAGATATCGCCAGTAATGAAATAGTTGGTTGGAAGTTGTCTAATAATCTGTCTTTAAAATTTGTTCTTGATTCAATATCTCATCTGAAGTCAGAAATGAGTGATGCTATTATTCATTCTGACCAGGGCGTTCACTATACTCATCCGACATACATTACAAGAGTTAAAGAATTAAATTTAAAACAGTCTATGTCTAGAAGGGGTAATTGTATAGATAATTCTCCGATGGAATCATTTTTTGGTCATTTGAAAGATGAATTTGAGTGCCGTAGAGCTAAAACATTTGAAGAATTGAATATTATACTTGATGAATATTTAAAATATTATAATAATGAGAGATATAAGTGGGATTTAAAAAAGATGACTCCGGTACAATACCGAAATCATCTTTTAAACTCCAACTAGTCTTTTTACCCCGTGTCTACTTTTTGGGGTACAGTTCATAATGAGTGTGTTTTTGTTTCTTTAAATATTAAGCAAATATTTTTCTGAAGCTGTCCGAATATGCGAGCTAATCAGGATAAGCAGTCGCGAAAGCGTCTGCTTTTCTGTAATATGAGCCAAAAATACAGGTTGGGAAGTTTTAAGAATAAATTATATATTTTAGTAAATAAGCTATTTTTATTAGATTAAATTGGTTCTAATCATTCTACTTGTTCATATTAATGATAAAAATACTGAGTGATTTTAGCGACTGATAAATGGAACAATTTTGCCAAGTATGACATTTCTATTTTGTCTTTAAAGTAAAATTATTATATTTGCATATAGATTAATTATTTGTTATAGTTTTACTACCTTGAATGCTGAGGAGTGAAAAAGCGAGAGGTCTTTCAATCAGAAAGCGCTTTGGATCATTGAGTCAGCGTTAATTAAAACCGGTTTTTGCCGGTTTTTTATATATTTAGGGATTATAATTTTATAAATTAACTAAAAAAGTATGAATGAAATAAATCAAACGCTAGCTAAGTCAATGAAGGGTTTTGTGGTCATTGGATTTTTCGTGGTTATATTTTTTATTGTTGTTTTTGGAAGTTTTACTATTATCGGCCCTGGTCAACGTGGTGTTATTGTGCAGTTCGGTAAAGTTAGCGATCGGGTAATGGGGGAAGGGTTAAATTTTAAAATGCCCGTTAGAGATAATATTGTTAAGATAAATGTTCAAACTCAAACTGTTCAATTTGATAACCAATTAGATAAGGGTGATAATTCAGAAAAAAGTTCAATGTTTTGTGCTACTAAAGACTTGCAAGATGTTCAAATCGCCGTTATTGTGAATTACCACTTAGATGCTACTAAAGTTAATAAAACCTATCAACAATATGGCTCTACTTATCAAGCTAATATTATTGAGCCAATTATTAGAGAAGTGATTAAAAGCCAGGCCGCATTGTATACAGCCGAAGAACTTGTGACTAAAAGAGCGGAATTTAGCGATAAAGTTTCTCTAATGTTAAATGAAAAGATCGGCAGCAAAGATTCTGTTTTTGAAAGATTGAATATTACTAATTTTCAGTTTTCCGAATCGTTTAGTAAAGCAATTGAAGCTAAGGTTACTGCCGAACAAAATGCACTAGCTGCTAAAAACAAATTAGAGCAAGTTAAGTTTGAAGCCAATCAAAGAGTAGCCCAAGCCAATGGTGAGGCTGAAGCAATTAAAATTCAAGCTAGCGCCATTCAGGCTCAGGGAGGAAAAGAATACGTGAGTTTAAAATGGGTAGAAAAATGGAATGGGGCGCTCCCAACCACTGTTTTGGGGGATTCAGTGCCGATGGTTAGTATTGCCAAATAAGTATATTAATAATTCATTTAAATATGACTGTCCAAACTGAATTAATTATTTTATTTTGTGTTTTTATAGTCGGTTTTTTAATTCTAGATCTCGGTTACTTTAACAGAAAAAATCATAAAATTGAATTTAAGCCAGCGCTTTATCAATCATTGTTTTGGATTGCCATTTCTTTAGTTTTTGGATTACTGATTTTTTTGTTTTTAAGTAAAGAGTTGGCGGCCCAATTTATGACCGCCTATGTCACTGAAAAAATGTTATCAGTTGATAACTTATTTGTGATCATGTTGATTTTTAGTTTTTTTAATTTAGAAGACAAATATCATCATCGAGTTTTATTCTGGGGAATTATCGGGGCTATTGTTTTTCGCGGAGTTTTTATTGGTGTTGGCGCCTATGTTATTCATCAATTTTATTGGGTTTTATATATTTTTGGGGCTATATTGCTTTATACCGGTATTAAGTTGTTGCGGGATAAAAAAGAAGAGCATGTTGATTTTAATAATAATAAAATTACGAAGTTGGCTCGAAAATTTTTGCCTTTTACGGTTAATCATCATAATGGCAAATTCTTTTTTAAAGAGAATGGCAAGTTTCGTTTTACATCTTTGTTTTTAATTTTGTTATTAGTTGAAGGTACTGATATTATTTTTGCGGTTGACTCTATTCCGGCCGTGTTTTCAATTACCCAAAATTTATTTATTGTATTTACTTCCAATATCTTTGCCATTATGGGTTTGAGGTCATTATTCTTTTTAATTGAAAGTGTTTTACGCCGTTTTCATCATTTACAAAAAGGTTTGGCCTTTATTTTATTGTTTATCGGTGCCAAAATGTTTTCTGGCATCTTCGGAATCCATATTTCGTCCTTTGTTTCATTTGGCATTATTATGTTTGCACTTTCTTCGTCAATTGTTTTGTCAGTATTATTCCCCAAAAAAATTTAATAAACTTGTTTTATGTTTTTCAAAAAAATTTACAATTTTGGTGACTGGCTCGAGGATAAGGTGCGTGGCAAGCTTAGCCATTACCCGATTATTTATGCCTTTATTGGCGGCATGGGAATAATTATTTTTTGGCGTGGCATTTGGCATACATTCGATTATATAATGGAATTGTTTTTTGCTACTGGAGTTAGCTTGGCTAGCACTAGCGACGCCTATTTGCCCTGGTGGGACGGACCATTATCGATATTAATCGGGGTTATTTTATTACTTTTAACTGGCTTATTCGTAACCAGTTTTATCGGTAATGAGATTATTATTTCTGGGTTAAAACAGGAAAAGAAAATAGCTGAGAAAACCAAAGATGAAATAGAGATTGAATTAAACGAAAACGCTAAAATGAAAAGTGAAGTTCATAAAATTAATACTCGGCTTGAAAAATTAGAGAACATATTAAAAAAATAAACATTCTAAGGTATGGATTTAATAGAAGTAATAAAAACTATCGGATATTTGGGATTATTTGGAATCGTTTTTGCTGAGTCTGGCTTATTTTTTGGTTTTTTCGTGCCAGGGGACAGCTTATTGTTTACAGCTGGATTTCTCGCCTCCCAAGGTTTTCTAAATATT
>JALOQQ010000082.1 GCA_025453315.1 Planctomycetota bacterium | reverse complement strand
AGTGGCGCAGTTTCGCCAATCTTTGTTACAGTGCGGCAATCCGTTCTTCTCTATATATGCCTGTCTACATGCTAAAAAAATATTTCATGGTTTTAGCCGGTCGGAAAGTGAAAGGAAACCCCTGATGCTGAAGAGAGATTATTACGATGCCGTTGTCGTTGGTGCTGGTCCGAATGGTCTGGCCGCGGCGATTGCCCTTAGCCGTCAATTCAATAATGTCCTGCTTCTGGAGGCGGCAAAGACCATAGGTGGTGGCGTCCGTTCCGCAGAACTGACAATCCCCGGCTTCGTTCATGACGTCTGTTCAGCCGTTCAGCCTCTTTCGCTCGCGTCGCAATTCTTTCGGCAGCTTGATCTGCCTAAATACGGCCTGGAGTGGATTCAGCCGGAGATTCCTCTTGCCCATCCCTTTGAGGACGGATCCGCCCTTTTCCTGCATCGGTCTCTCGATATCACTTCCGATGCCATAGGCGTCGACGGCAAAGCTTACAAGAAGCTTTTACAACCATTTGTTTTTCTACTTTTAACATTTCTGCTATAACCGCTATTTTGCTAGCTGATTTTACCGAATAAGTTAAGAGGTTTGGTTTTTTAATGGCTGATACTATAAAATCATCTTTGGCTATGCCCAATATTTTACTAATTGCTTCGACGTTATAGGTTATTTTTTCCGGTTTGAACAACAAAATGCTCGGTTTTTTAATAATCATTTCCAGAAGCGTTTCGCGTTTTATTCCTAACAATAAATAAAGGTCCTGAATTTTATTATTTATTGTTTCGGGTAGGTGTAAAAATAATCTTGGTTTTTTTAGGCAACAATTTTTCCAAATTTCGGGATCGATTTTTAACTTTTCAATATTAGTTTTAAATCTCTCCTTTATTATTTCTTGAGAGAAGTTGCTCTTTTCTAAAAAAGGAGCAAGGTTCATTTTCTTTATTTCCTCAATAGAGAAAGTAATAACTTTTCCATTTACTTCAATTTTGAAGTTTCTAAAAAAGAAGATAATTTCTTCGCGCGTCATTTTTTATAGAATTAAATTGTTTAACGATCTAAAATAAAAAATTCGAATAATTCAGGGAATTATAGTATTTTTTATTATTTTTGTCAATTAATAAACAGAAATTATATAAAAAAGAGGTGTCTTGGTAGACTCCTCCTCAATTATACTAGCTTTATTGCACAAACGAAGTTATTTTATGACTTCTATAATAACTTCATCTGCGTCTAATTTAATTTCCGCTCCACTAGACACTAGAGCAACTCGATTGCCCTTTTTTTCATAGAGCATAAGATAGCCCATTTCTCCACGAAAAACTTTTTCTATTGGTGTTTTTAAGACAAAGTTGTGGATTCCGACATAATTGCCAACTGTTTTTTTCATTTTTACCCCCTTATTTTTATTTAATTTTTTTTTTCTTTACTTAAAATAGTTTTCCAGTCATTCTATTATTTAAGATAAATTTTGTCAATTAATAAAGAGGGAATTGGAGTAGGTTTTTAGATGCTTAATTAAGAAATATCTTTTATAGTATTTTTTACTATATTATTGACAAATATACTATTACAATTTATAATTCAGCATAATTATTAATTAAAACTTATTATTAAAATTATGTTAGAAAAAATTATTAATTCCCAAGCGCGCTTAAAAATTTTGTCGGTTTTTTTTCTAGATGTAAGCAAAGATTTTTATGAGAGGGAAATTATTAATGCCACTAAATTGGATCCGGCCAACATTCATAAAGAGTTGTTAAATTTATTAAATGCTGAAATTTTGAAAGATAGAAAAAAAGAAGGAAAGAAGTTTTTTTCTTTAAATAGAGACAATAAATTTTTTCCTGGTTTAGAAAAAATTTTTACAGTTTATAACGAAGATAATAATAATTCCTGGATTCTCTTAGAGGAGATGCCTGACTATTATCCGATGATGGCTGGCGTAGCTTGGTCGGCTAATCTAGCTAATCGTTATTTTCAAGAAAGGGGTTTAAAAAATCGTGTTAGTAATTTGCTTCTTACTTTTAATAATAATCTTGGAGGCCTTTATATTATTAAAAAAGAGTATAACCAATTAGCTCAAGAGTTATTAACTAAAATAATTAATAATGTTAAATGGGGTCAAAATTATATTAATGATTTAATTAAAGACCGCGATAATTTAGTTGAAGCTTCATTAAAATTAAGAGAAAAAAATTTAGGCAATCTAAGTAATCTGGAAATTTTTAAAGTATTTGATAAATATTATAATGATACATATATTAAGCTTCATCTTCATCATTGGCCGCAAACTCTTTTAGATTTTATCGATCATTCTTTTTCTCAATTTTTAATGAATTATTTAAAAGATAAAATAACCGATCAATATTCTTTAGGGGAAGTTTTTTCTATTTTAACTACTCCTACTACCGAGGGTAATATTAATCAGGAATATAAAAGCTTACTTTTACTTTTGAATGAAATTAATCAACAGGAAAAATTAAAAAAATATTTTAAAACCACCGAATCTCGTTTAATTGTTGAAAATTTAAAAGAAGTTGATAGGGATTTTTTTAATAAATTACGTCAGCATGTTAAGAATTTTGGCTATTTAGGCTATGCCGTAAAAGGTCCGGGTTGGGATGATCTTTATTTTATTGATATTTTAAGTAGTTTAATAAGACAGGGGGCAGATGCTAAAAAACTGTTTAATAAGTTGCAAGTTGAAAAAAACAACTTAATTCAAAAACAAAAAACTTTTATTAAACTCTTTAAAATCGATAAAAAACACCAGGAGATTTTTACTTTTGCTCAAAATTTAGTCCTTACTAAGGGCTTGCGCAAAGATTCTATGTTTCTAAGTTATTCGGTTATTGAAAATCTTTTCCGAGAGATTGGTCGTCGTTTTTATTTATCGCTTAATCAAGTTCGTTATTTTTATTGTCAGGAATTTAAAGAGTTATTGTTGAAAAATAAGTTTAGTGCCGATCAATTAAATGAAAGATATAAATTTAGCGTTTATTATTCTAATAAAGATGTCTCTCAAGATAAATTTTGGGAAGGAGAAAAAGCAAAAAAGTTTTTTAATACTTTATCTATTATTAAAGAGGAAATAAAGAATACTAAGATTTTAGTCGGGGATTGTGCTTGTTCGGGGAGGGCGCGCGGTGAAGTTAGGGTTATTAATTTGGTTAAAGATATTGGCAAGATGAAGCAGGGTGATATTTTAGTTTCCACCGCCACTAATCCTGATTTAATGCCGGCTATTAAAAAGGCTTCGGCTATTGTTACTGATATTGGTGGTATAACTTGTCATGCCGCTATTGTTTCCCGAGAATTAAATATTCCTTGTGTGGTCGGCACTAAATTTGCTACTCGTTTATTAAAAGATGGTTACGTTATTGATGTTGACGCTACTCACGGCAAGGTTAATATTATTAAGAAAAAAAGATTAATATTATCAAGAAAAAAGATTAATATTATCAAGAAAAGATGATCGAAATTAATATAAATGATGAGTGGAATTAAGATAAATAAGGATGTTTTCAAATTATTATTTTATTTTTAAATTATTGTTTTTCAATATTTTATGCTATAATATATTTAGCTAATTTTATAATTAACTAAAATTATATGCAGAGTGAAGAAACAAAAAAACTCTTTTTAGAGCTAGAAGGCGAAGAAGAAACGGAGAATGAGTTGATTTGGCTTTATAAGACCTTTTTAGATTTGGGTGTAGAGAATTGTTTTGATGAAAGTCAACGTGTTAATTTCCGTAAGGGTATGGAAATTCTTTATACAGAATCCAAGGCCCATAAAGAAATTATTCGTTCTATTAAAGAAAAAATTATTAATCAATAAAAATATGACTTTATCTAAAGAATGTTCAATGAGTAAGGATGGTATTTTAATGAATTTACAGAAAGGCTTGGAGTCAGAAAAAAGAGCTTGGCAACTTTGTGACGAAATGTTAAAGGTTGTTAAAGATGAAGGAGATAGAAAAAAAATAGAAAGAATAAAAAATGATGAAGAAAAACATATTAAAATTACCGAGGAATTAATTGCTACAGTGAATGCTTTTTACCTTAATAACTAGTTTATCCTTGATTAATTGTTGGTCTATCTTTAATTTACACATTTGAGTTTGCAGTTAAAAAAAAGTTGTCATTATTGATAACTTTTTTGTTTTAGAGAGTAACTTATTTAATTTATAGAAAATTTAATAATATTTTTGACTATTTTTCTAAAAAATGGGATAATTTATATGATAAACAACTATTTATTATAAAAATTATATATACAATAACGTATGTTAAAACAAGTGAAAAATTTTTTATTTTTTGGAGCAATTATTTTTCTTTTTTTTGTTTTTTTCAATCCCTCAGCTTCGGCCATGACTTTAACTAATGTCCAACCAGGA
>JALOQQ010000015.1 GCA_025453315.1 Planctomycetota bacterium | reverse complement strand
GATTCTGAAGTAGGATCTATGTCTTCTATAACCATTAAAGGTTTAGAGATATTTAATGATCTTCCAATCAATATTGATAAAGACAAAGTTATATCATACGCCCAAGCTCTTTTGGATAGATCGTTGCCACCTAAGGGCACGATTGCTCCGGATTATGAAAAATTTCTAAGATCGGTAATTTCTGGATTCTGTCCCACCTGTAATAATCCGATAGAAGTTTATACCCTTGAGGAAAGTGATAATAGTTTTTGTTTTAATTATTTATGTGGTCATAGCTGGAAAGGAATTACTATCGAAGAAACAATATCTGTAAGTGAATTAATAAAAACCAAGACGGCTAGGTCTGGTTTTGGTTGGCTCAGAAAAACAACCCAAGGCCATAAACAAAGTGGCGATCCTAAGTTAAAAAAAGGTGTTGAAGTTTATATGGATGTAAATAGAGAAAAGAATGAATATCATCAAGTTGTTACCAATAATGAAACTAAAGAGATTTTACATGAGGAGCACGAACCATTAACAGAGCATAGATCAAAAGATGATATCCATCAAAAGCAATAATTCCATGTCTGATACCTTTAACTTACAATCCGTTCTCGACCAAGCGATCCGAACTCTAGTTTCGGATCTTTGGTCTTTGGCTAAACAGATATTTTTCATGTATTGGCCGTATATTATCGGTTTTCTTGTCTTTGTTATAGCTGGCGTGATATTACAAATTTTCATGCTCAAAAGTGGCGGACATAGCAAGCTATCAGCTGGTTTTAATAGTATGGTTGGAGGTCTGACTTATTCATTATTTTTTCTAATATATTTTAGTATCTGTTATTGGATATTTGGCACACAGGTTGTGGATGATATCTGGTTTGCTGTTATCGGAGCTATATCATTCCCATCCACCGGCTTCTTTTTGAGGGCTATTGGATTTTGGTATTACTAATATGAGTAAACAATCGGTAGAATTTCATATTAAGTCAGATGATTATTTTGGCACTTTGGCTACTATTTTAGATTTGATAAAACAACAGATTTTTGGTGATAAGAAAAACAAGCTAAAGAAAGTTATTGAATCTAAAGTTTCAGAATTAATGTATCTCCAAAAAAATTATCAAATCGTAAAAAAATAAATGGAGAGGCATGAACTTAGAAAAAGCCATCAGAAACATCAATCGCTCTCTAGCCAAAAAACAGCCAGCCTCATTCAGCCCGATTTGGATAAAGTATCGTTGCAAGGTATCCTACCAATTCATAATCAAAAACATTAAGACCGAGCTCAATGATCCAAATTGGGACTATATAGTCTCTCAACTGGAAAGATGTAATCAGAAACTCTGGCTAAAAGATAGAAAAAGAAAGAATAAACCAGTATTAAAATATAGCGATAAGAATGAACTGGAAGTAATATTAAAAAGCCATGGCGATAAACTATATACATTCATAGCCTGCCAGAATAAGGAGGATAAGCGTATATGCGATTGGATTAGTATTAAACTGGTTCGTATCGCCCAGAAAGGCAATATACTAGCCAAAGACAAGATAACAGTCCTATTAGTCTATTTAATTGACCAATGGATTGAGTATGACCGTAGTCTGTTTAGCTGGAAGGGCTATAATGAGCTTATTACCGAGCAGATAGAAGCCTGTATCCGCCGTTTCCGCTATGCTGGCTCATTCCTTGGATATCTCTACAGAACCCTAGAATATTCTGGCCGAGGCCTAGTTCCTCTAGAGAAGTTTTCCCTTGATGATATCTCGACTGTCTCAGGAAAAAGACTGATAGAAACATTTGTCATAAAGTCAGGGAAGGTCAGGTAAAAAGTCAGGAAGAGTCAGGGAAAGTCAGGGAGAGGGACAAGGCTACGAAACCCCTAAAAAGTCCAGAAAATGAGACACTCAAAAACACGCAAATAATGTCTCATTTGTCTCATTCTCATTTTTAAGACCCCGACCCGAGTACTTAAAATCAGCTCTGGAAAAATCGTTAAAAACCCCTTATAATGTTGCTATATGGGTACACTTAACCCGAGTTGCCCGCTAATAAAAAGAAGCTAGCCTGCGCTAGCTTCTTTTTATTAAAAGATAGATTGAGGGGGATTCGAAAGCCGGAGGCGATGTGTGAGTGAAGCGAACACCGCCGAGGCCGGGTCGGGGCGCTTAGCGAGCGCAGTCGCGTTACGCGACTAGCGAGGCTTAGCGACCGTGACCGAATCCCACTCTCTCCGCAGATAATAAATAGCCTTAAATTCGGGCTATTTTTATATGGAGTTTATCGCTTTGAAGCTGTATGTTATAATTTTCATATATGAAACTAACAGAATCAATAAATAAAAATTTAACAGGGGAGCAAATAAATGCTCTTAGATTTTCTGTTGGTTGGTGCACTAAAAGAGGAGAAGAAAAATGGCGTGAAATTTTAGATAAATCATCTTTTGTTTATAGCGTGTTTGATAATGATAAGTTGGTTGGTATGGGCAGAATAGTAGAAGATGGAATATTTTGTATGTTTTATGATGTTGTTGTTCATAAAAACTACCAGGGTAAAGGAATAGGAAAAATGATAATGAATAATTTATTAGCTTTTACAAAAGATAAAAAATATAGCTCTATTAGTTTATTTGCTGATCCAGATAATAAAGACTTTTTAATACCTTTCTATAATAAATTTGGCTTTGAATTATTTGAAACAGGGATGAGGCTTAAGAAATAATTATTCTAAGTTTGTTTTACATTTTCCTCCTCTCAGTAGATTATAAACAAGTCTGAAGTAAAAAAATAAACCAAGAATAATCTGGTTTATTTGTTTTTCTTCATTTCTTTCCAAGTATTAATAATTTCATCTTTTGTTATTTGACTTTTTATATATTGTTGACAGACTCTATATTGGAAATACTTTTGAATTATTATTTTTTCTTCCTCAGCTTCTTTCTTCCTTCCCATTAAAACTAACAACATATAAACAATCGCATGTGGTTTTCTCCTTCAATTTTGTACTTATCAGCTAAAACATGGAACAGTTCAGCAAAAGTTGTTCCATAAGTGTCGTTACCGGTATTTACAATAATAGATTGTTTAACGGAATCTTTATCCAAGCTTGTTATAAATCCTATATCACCCGCCAAATCACTCTGATATATAATATTGGGATTGTTTATTGCAATCATTTGCAGACTAGATTCAATGTTCACTAACTGGATTATAACAGTATCATTATTAATATCTTGTGGTATTTGGAGGTTGAGATAATCTTTCCGTTTGATTTGGTTATTTTTTTTAATTTTTACTTTTATTTCATTTTCTTGAAGAATCTTTGTTATGGATTGAAAATCAGCCACAGCTTGAAGAGCGTCTTGATAATAGTTATTTTTAATTGAAAAAGATTTAAATTTAAATTTTAAAATTACAAAATTTATTTCTTTTCTCGTTACTCCTAATTCACCTTTTTCGTAAATAGGCATAATGGTGTTTAAGATGGCAATTCGGTCATAACCAATAAAGGTTTCTTTTAATTTTTTAGTTTTATTTATAATAAAAGTTGTTCTTCCGTATTGGCTGAGTGCTGAAAAATCAAAAATTTTAACAAAGTTATTAGTATCTATAGATTCTGTACACATTGTTTTATTTAAGTGTCCGAAAACAATCAATAAAACAAACACGGGAGTAAAAAATATTTTTTTCATCTTTACTATTTTATTGTTAAGATCTGTTTATTTTAAAGTGATATCTTACATTTTGTTCTGAAATGTGTCAAATTGTAATTTTTATAGTATTTCAATGATGTATATTATAAAAAAAATTGCAAAAGATGAACGAGGTGGTATATGATAAATATCGCGAATCATGAGTAATTATATAAATAATGTTTTGAGAGTCAGAACCATCATTTTGATTATACCCAATTTTTTCGTATGCACTATAACCCTAGTAAAATGGGGTTATTTTTGTTATTATAAAAATATAGTTTTATAATTTTATGGCAGATTTAATAGAAGTAAAAATTGGTTCAGAAGATGATTTCAAACAATTATCCAAATTAGATTATACTAATATTTGTGATAAGATGTTTGAAGTTGTTTGTTGCAACAATCAAATTTTCCTTAATGATATTAGCTTGCCCAAACCAATAATTAACGATTCAATCGGTTATACTAGGGAAATAAAAGAAGATGTAATTAAAAGATTGAAAAATAATAACATTCTATCATTAGTTGTTTTTTATAATAATAAACCAGCCGGTTATTTATTGGCTAAATGGGAAAATTGGCCAAATGGTAAGGTTGTATCTATTGATGGTATATTAGTTGCTAATAAATATAATAAAAAAGGATTGGCTAAGGCGATGTTAGAGAAATTAATAAGAATTGCTAAACAAGATTCTGAATGTAGAGGTATTCATGTTGAAATGGATACTAGTAAATATCAAGCTAGTAAATTACTTATGAAAATGGACTTTGTTTTTGCTGGAACAAAATTTTATATTTATTCTAATAAAGATCCTGAAAAATATTCTAAAGAGGCAATTTATTTTTATTACAAAATTTTATGATAGAAACTAGCATCGTGTATCGTAACATGAAAAAATACAATTTCTTTAAAATTTCTAGGGCCGAAGGTTCTTTGCTTTATGATAAAGAAGGTAATAAGTATATTGATTTTACTTCTGCCTGGAATGTGACTAATTTGGGCTGGAATCACCCGGAAATTAATGAAGCTATAATTAAACAAACCGCCAAGAATACACAAGGATTGTTATGGGGCTCAGATCCTATTCAAGAAGCTTATGCCGAGAAATTAACCTCCGTATTACCAAAAGAATTAGATGCTTGCACTAAGGCCACTGGTGGCACTGAAGCAATAGAAGAATCTATTAAGGTAGCACGAGCCGCTACTGGTAGACGAAAAATAATTGGTTTCAAAAAGTCTTACCATGGTCAGCTCTTTGCTTCTATGGCTTTGGGCTATTCTTCTGAATCAGTGGAAAGAATTGCTCCTTTAGTTCCTGATTTTATACAAATGGATTTTCCGACTAAAGAGGCTGGTGAAGATAGTTTTAATAATTTTAAAAGTGAAATTGAAAAAATACTTGCCAAACAAGACGTTGCCGCCATTATATCCGAACCAGGAATTATTACTGGTTGGGGCTCAACTTCAATTGCTTTTCCTGGTTTTTTAAAAGTTCTTAGAGAATTAACTCAAAAATATAATACCTTATTAATTATAGATGAAGTTGGTACTGGTTTTAGTCGTACTGGTAAATTATTTGGTATTGAGCATGAAAATGTTGTTCCGGATATGATTGTTTTTGCTAAAGGCATTTCTAATGGCGCAGCTGCTATTGGCACAGTAGTCGGTAAATCTGCTATCTTTGAGGCAACTTTTCCTTATGTAAATTTAATTTCAACTTTTGGTTGGACACCACTTGCTTGTGCTGTTGCTTTAAAGACTCTAGAAATTCATTTACGAGAAAAAACTTGGGAACAAGCAGAAAAGAAGGGTAATTATATAATCGAAAAATTAAAGCTTTTACTCGATAAGTCAATAATTAATCTTCGTGGTCTAGGAATGGAAATTGGACTTGAACTCAAAGACAGTGAAACGGCGCGTCGCGTTATTGATTTGGCCTATAAAAAAGGTTTGCATGTGATTATTGGCAGTGAAAACAATATTCAACTTATGCCACCACTTACTATCCCGCAAAATTTATTAGACGACGGATTAGAAATTTTAATTAAGACAATCGAAAAAGAAAGTTAATTTTATGACTAAATATATTTTAAATTCTGGTGGTTTAAAAGATAATCCAGAAAAAGCCACTTTATTTTTTCAAGAAATTATTAAAGATTTGGGTGTCGAACCTCGTATTTTATCTTGTTTTTTTGCTGAGAAACGTGAAAATTGGGAAGAAAAATTTGAAAAATATAAGGCTTCGTTTAATAAACTGATTGATAAAAAAATTAAGCCAAAGTTTGATTTAGCTTTTCCCGATGAATTTGTGGAGCAAGTAAAGAATAATGATATTATTACTTTTTCGGGCGGAGATGATTATTTATTATTATGTTGGTTAAAACAATATAATCTATTAGAAATTTTACAAGGAAAAGTCGTCGCTACTAGTTCAGCTAGTTCTAATATATTATCTCAATGTTTTTGGACTTGTGATTGGAGAAAATGTTTTAATGGATTAGGGATATTGCCAATTAAATTCATTTCTCATTATAAATCAGAATTTGGTAGTAATGATCCTCGGGGACTAATAGATTGGGATAAAGCCTACAAAGAACTTAGTGAATATGGAGATAAAACTTTACCAATCCATGCCTTAGAAGAAGGAGATTTTGTTGTTATAGAGAAATAATTTTAATACTAAATATTTTTTATTATACGAAGTAGGCTCGCGTAGTTACTTCGTTTTTTTATAAATAAAAAAAGCCACCCTTTTCGGCAGCTTTGTATTTTATAAGATCAGACTTTACTTTTTGTTAAGTTGTTCAATAACCTTATCTTTGATTTCTAATAATTTTTCATTAGTGAAGAGACAGTTCTTGCAATAATATTTATCAGGATTCTTTTTGTCTTTTTGGAGGGACAAAGAACTGTTTTTTATTATATTGCCGTTTTTATCATACTCATACAGGCAAATATTTATTATCGAATCTCCAAAATTGGTAAAAGATAGAGTTAGCTGATTAATATCATTGTATTGATATTTAGTGCTGGCATGACCATTCTGAGAAGCGTATTTATGAAACTCGGTAGTTTCTATATAGCTATCTTGGGCTTTTTGGTTTTGAGCCAGGGAATTATTACTTGATAGGATGGACATACTTAAAATAAGTCCCAATAGAATAATACTTTTTTTCATGATTTTAATATTTGAGTTAAACATTTAATTTTATAGAACAATGTAGACTAATTATCATATTAAAGGATTGATGTCAATTTTTGTTAATTTTTCTTGCTGTTTTTAATGCTTTTAATTAACGCCCAGTTAGAGTTTAAAAAATAATATTTACTTAATAAATATGTTATAATTAAATAAATTGATTTTATTTAATATATCTATGAATAAAACAACTATTTTAATCGCTACTAATAATAAAGGCAAAGCCGAAGAAATTAAAAAGATTTTTCAGAATACTAATTTTGAACCTAAGTTTTTATTTGATTTTTCTGAACAATTAAAAGATCTTAAAATAATAGAAAATGCTAAAAGCTTTGAGGGTAATGCTTTAATTAAAGCCATTGTTGTTGGTGATATTCTAAAGATGATTACTTTGGCTGATGACAGTGGTCTTTGTGTGAAGGCTTTGGATGATCGACCAGGAGTTTTATCAGCTCGTTATTCGGAAGCGGGAACGGACCGTGAAAATTATTTAAAGGTTTTAAAAGAAATGACTGGAATTCCTTTTGCAAAAAGAGATTGTTATTATAATTGCGCTGTAGCTATTTATGATCCAAAAACAAAATTTGTTGATACGGTTTTCGGGATTTGGGAAGCCAAAATCGCTTTAGAACCAAAAGGAGAAAAGAGTTTTGGTTACGCCCCCATAATATTAGCCAAAGATTTTGATTATAAAAAAACTAATGCCGAATTTGATCCCGAAGATTTAATTAATATTAACCATCGTGGAAAAGCTTTTAAACAAGCTATTAAAGTTTTGGAAGATTATTTAAAATATTAGATACGATAAAATAATTTTTATTTTATGAGAGCACAACAGCTTAAATTAAAAAAAGAGAATTGGTTGAATTATGGTCAATGGGAACAGCCACCTTTTTCTGCCGCTTATTGGATTCATTGGTATAATAAAGCGCAAGCTGAAAAAGCTGGTTTTAAGAACTTGAATGGTAAGCTTATGATGTTAAATGGCTATACTTTAACTGATCGCCATGATCTTGATTGTATTAAAACTAATTTAGATGAAGCTTGTTTAAAAAAAGATTTTAATTTTGCTTTAAAATTTCGTCGTTTAGCATTATTGGCCGTAAAACAATCTCAAAAAAATATTAGATTTAATTCTGCTAATAATTTAAAAGTAAACTTTGCTAGCTTTATCAAAACTACTGAAGAATTGATGACCCCTTGGTATTTGAGCGTTATTATTGGGGATTATTTAGGAGAATTATTAAGCAATTCTTTTCAGAAAATGGGTTTAAATATTAATAACGTTGTAGATTATGTGCCCGAAAAAACCACTTTAATGATTAAGCAGAGTCGTGAGGCCATGGCCATTAAGAAAGAATTGGGTAAGGGTGGTTTTTTAAATAAACAAGGCGTCTTTATTAATAGTAAGCTTAAAAAGCTATCGGAAAATAAAAAGTTATGGTCTCTAATTTCCCGTCATTTAAAAGAATATGAATGGGTGGGTACTCATCATTTTTGGGGTGAGCCACTTTCTTTGTCTAAGTTTTTAAAGGATTTAGAACATTATCAAATTGATAAAAACAAGCGACCTAAAAAAATAAAATTTTCTTCAGATTTAAATTTTAAATTACGTTTGAGTGGCGAATTTATCTATTGGCGACAATACTTAGCGGAAATTTTTGATTTAATAGTTTATCGTCAACGTGAATTTTTAACCACCGTAGCTAAAAGTCTTGGTTTAAAATATGAAGAGTTAATGTATTTAACGCCACGCGAAGTTCAAGCTTGTTTAAATGGTGCTAAAGTAGATTTATTATTACTAGCTAAACGAAAAAAAGATTGTTGTGTCTCGTGGTTTGATAATAAGGAGTTTATTTTTCAAGAATCAACCGATATTAATTATTTAAAAAAAATGTTTTTAGAAAATTTTAAAAAGGTTGATTCATTGGCTGGTGTTCCGGCTTATCCTGGTAGAGTGCGTGGTCGAGCTAAAATATTTTTAATCCCAGAAAATTTTTCTAAGATGAATACCGGTGATATTTTAGTAACTACTATGACTACTCCTGATTTTGTGCCACTCATGAAAAGGGCTGGAGGTATTGTTACAGATGTTGGTGGCTTATTAAGTCATGCCGCTATTGTTTCTCGTGAATTAGGAAAGCCTTGTGTTATTGCCACTAAAGCCGCTACCAAGATTTTTAAGGATAATGATTTAATAGAGGTTGATGCGGAAAAAGGAATAGTTAGGTTAATTAAATAATAAAAAACCCGTTTAGAGACGGGTTTTAAAAATCAGTTTAATGATAAATTCAAAATAATAAATTTAGGAAACGGCGAAACTTAAATTGCCAATTTCATTTTTTATTTTTTGACAAACATCCTCTACGGCCATGCCAACCGGGGAAAAACTTTCACCAAAAGCGGCTACTATTTCCTGAGAATTAACCCAACTATGCGCTCCCTTTAAATATGCTGGCAAAATTTTTAATCCAAATTTTTGCGCTATAAAGGCGGCGCCAGGTTGAATTATTCTTTTAGGATCATTGACATTAAAGTCATCGTACCAACATCCTTCCGGAAAAATAAGCATTGGTCTTTTTTCTTTTTTAGCCTTGTTGGCACCGACTACAAAGTCCCTGTTAAAACTGCCGGGATTTTTTCTTATTGGAATATTGCCAGCGCCCTCAACAAATCCTTTAGCAAAAGGCCAAAAGATTTCTTTTTGCAAGTATTGTCCAAATCGATTGTTAAGCCAATAGCCATCATCGCTCCGTTGCATAATGGAAAGATGTTGATTATTAACATTGTTTACTAAATAACTTATAACAAAAGCGTCTGGCGTAATATTGAATTTTTCCGCCAAACGTTCGCGAGGAGTTAAGTGGTTGGCAACAATTAGAAAAGGTTGTTTTTGTAGTTCTTTCAAATAACCTAGTCCGTGAGGTTCAATTTGAAAATTTTTAATACGGTTTTCACACCATTTTCTTAAATTCTTGCCTGTAGCTGATCCTGATAATGAAATAATTTTCTTCATGATACTGTAAGTTTTTGAGTTTATTTTATTTTTTTATTGTAAATAACTAAAAAAAACGAATTAATGTTTTGAATTATAAAGGAAAACTTTAATTTTGTAAATATATTTTTTAATGATTTATTAACATATTTGAAAAAATATAAGTTATTATGATTTAATTTTTTATTTATTATTAGCCTAATAGTTTACAATAGTAACTATTTTATCTATTATTAAATATATAAACTAATTAAAATTTTTAATAAATATGACTTTAACTATTTTGACTTTAATCATAACTTATTTAATCACGGCATTAATTGGAGCTTTTTCTTTATGGATAATTACTAAAATCTTTTCCGCCGATCCATTAGGATTTGTTCCTTGTTTAGTTATCGCAGGCATTATTCAACTTATTAGTGCTATTGGTATTCCTTTTTTACCTCTTATTATTTTATTTATAATTTTGGTAAAAACCGATGCTTTTAATGGTATCGCTGCTTATTTTGCTGTCGGACTTTTTGGAGCTATTCAATTTTTTCTATTTTCCATGATTGCCTTAATGATTGAGGGATTATTAAAGTAATATAAAGTTCAGAAGCTACTTGAGGCCGTTTTAAAGCGGTCTTTTTATTTAATCAAAAATTAGCTAAAATAGTAAGGTAAATAAAAAGCTAAATAAACAATATGAAGACAAAAAATCCAGTGATTCTTATTATTCGTGATGGTTGGGGCTATAATCCTCAAAAAAAGGATAATCCAATTAGTTTATCTAAAACACCCAATGAAGATTATTACTTAAAGAATTACCCCCAAGGACTTCTCGCCGCTAGTGGTGAGGCGGTTGGTTTGGATAACGGTTATCAAGGAAATTCTGAAGTTGGGCATTTAACTTTGGGTTCGGGACGAGTTATTTTTCAGTCCATGACTAGAATTAATAAAGATATTAGTAAGGGAGATTTTTTTAAGAATAAAGTTTTATTAGAGCTTATTTCTAAATGTAAAAAAAATAAAACTAAACTTCACTTGATTGGTTTGTTACAAGATCAGGGTGTTCATGCCCACATTAAACATCTTTTTGCTCTATTAGATTTGTGTCAAAAACAAAATTTTAAAAATGTTTGTCTTCATATTATTACTGATGGCCGTGATGCGCCGGTTGTTGAAAGTTTAAAACATTTGAGTGCCTTAGAAAAGAAAATTAAAAGTTTGGGCTTTGGTCAGATAGTTACTTTAAGTGGACGTTATTATGCTATGGACAGAGATCGTCGTTGGGCGAGAACAAAAAAAGCTTATGATTGTATTGTTTCGGGACAGGGAGAAGAATTTGAAAATGTTATTAATCAAGTTAAAACTTGTCATAAGAACCAGGAAACCGACGAATTTATTAAACCAAGAAAGTTGAAGGGATATAAGGGTTTTGTAAAAAATGATGGTGTTATCTTTTTTAATTTTCGTACCGATCGTCCTCGTCAATTAACTTCGGCGATCGTAGAGAAGAACTTCAAAGGTTTTAAAAGAAAAATAGTGCCGGTTAATTATGTAGCCATGACCCAATACTATACTCCTATGAAAGCTAAGGTCGCTTTTCCGAATATTTCTCTAAATAATTTATTAGGTGAAATTGTTAGTCGCGCCGGTTTAAAACAATTGCGAATCAGTGAAACGGAGAAATATGCGCATGTTACTTTTTTCTTTAATGGTCAGAAAGAAAAGCCTAATAAGAATGAGAAAAGAATTTTAATCCATTCGCCTAAAGTAGCCACCTATGATTTACAACCAGAAATGAGTGTTTTTAAAATAGCTTCTAGTTTAGTAAAAGAAATTAAGAAGGGAGTATACGATTTTATTGTTGTTAATTTGGTTAATGGTGATATGGTTGGACATACCGGAAAAATTTCCGCTATTGTAAAAGCTGTTGAGGCGGTTGATAAAGCTCAAGGGGAAATAATTAAAGCCGCTTTAGAAAAAAAATATTCTTGTTTAATTTTAGCTGATCATGGAAATGCTGAAGATAAAAGCGCGGCTTTTGCTACCAGCCATACAATTAATCCGGTTCCAGTCATTTTGGTTTCGGAAGATCCTAAATTAAAAAAAGCCAAAATTATAAAAAATGTTGGCTTAAAAGATGTGGCTCCAACTATTCTAAAGATAATGGGTTTAAAAGCTTCTAAAGAAATGGACGGTAAATGTTTTTTGGAGATATAGAATATTTAATCAAAATATTTAATTAAAAGGATTGTCTTTTTTAAAGTCAGGCACTAAATTGTTCTGGCTTTTTTCTTCTTGTATCCAGCCATTACCCAGACCTAATTTTTTATAATAATCATATACTTTAAAAAATTCTTCCCGGTTAAGTTCTCGATTTATTTCGGGAAATTCATTTGCTTTATAAAGAGGTGAGTATTGATTCATTAAACTAACATGAATATCAAGATTAATTTTTGCTATTTTATCTAAAACACCAAAGCTATTTTCTATATTATTAGGAAGAACAAGATGCCTTATTATTAAACCATTATAAGCTTTGCCGTTTCTAATTCTTAAATTACCAACTTGTCGCCACATTTCTTTAATAGCTTTTTCGGCTACTAGCGAATAATTATTAATTTTAGAATATTTTAATCCCAGTTCATTATTACTATATTTAAAATCTGGTAAATAAATATCTATTAAGCCCTCCACTTCTTTTAATACTTCTAAATTCTCGTAAGCATTAGAATTCCAAATTATAGGAATAGCTAAACCATTTTTTCTAGCCAAACAAATAGCTTCTTTAATTTGTTTATACCAAATAGTTGGGCTGACTAGATCAATATTATTAGCGCCGATATTTTGGAGTTTTAACATTATTTCGGCTAATTCTTCTATAGTATAAAATTGACCCAAGTTTTGCTGAGAGATCTGATAATTCTGACAAAAAACACAACGCAAATTACAGCCGGTAAAAAATATTCCACCAGCCGGAATTAAGGGCGGTTCTTCGCCTAAATGTTTTCCAAACCAAGCAATTTTAACTTTATTAAACATGGTATAAAGTATAGCGTTTTTTGGTTGCTTAGCAAGCTTTTATGGTATATGATATAGGTATAATATAGAAACATTAATATTAAAATTATGGACAATAAAAACATTACTACAGCTTTAGAAATCCCGGGTCATAAAATTGTTAAAAACCTCGGCTTGGTAAAGGGAATCACGGTTCGCTCTCGTTCAGTGTTTGGTACTCTCGGCGGTTCTTTGCAGACTTTGTTTGGTGGCAACATTTCTTTATTTACAGAATTGTGTGAAAAAACCAGACAAGAGGCTTATGATTTAATGGTTGAGCATGCTAACAAGATGGGTGCTAATGCTATTATTAGTGTGCGTTATGATGCTAATGATGTGATGGCTGGAGTTACTGAAGTTTTGTGTTACGGCACAGCCGTAGTTATAGAATAATTAAATTAAAATATTCTTCAAGATTTATCTTGGGATATTTAATATTATATGTGTGGTATAGCAGCCTACTTGGGACAAAAACAAGCTTATCCAATCTTAATAAATTTACTTAAACGTTTAGAGTATCGTGGTTATGATAGCGCTGGTTTAGCTTTGCTTCATAATAATAAAATTAAGATTTATAAAGAAACTGGCGCGATTGAACAAATTGAAGCTAGTTTACAAGGTAAAGACACTTCTGGTTTAATTGGTTTGGGTCACACTCGTTGGGCCACTCATGGTCCGGCTACACAAATTAATGCCCACCCTCATCATTCTCAAGATCAACATTTAACTTTAGTGCATAATGGCACGGTGACTAATTATTATAAACTGAAAGTTTTACTTAAAGACAATCATTATTCTTTTTATAGTGATACTGATAGTGAGGTGTTAGTTAACTATATTGATTTTATTCAGAAGACTGAAGAGCCAAATCTTTTAAAAACTTTAACCAAGGTAGCTTTAAATATTGAGGGTCGTTCGGCCTTTGTTATTCATGATCAAAATTTCCCCGAACAATTAATCGCTTTTAATGCCGGCGGAGAATTATATATTG
>JALOQQ010000014.1 GCA_025453315.1 Planctomycetota bacterium | reverse complement strand
TCACCACAGTAGGAAGAAGGGTCTGGGGTCCAGGTGGCATCGGAACAACCGCAGACATTGGGAGTGCCACTGCCAGCGCAAGTTTGAGGAAGTGTACAGGTAGAATTATCGGTACACTCTACACAAATATTATTATTACAAACAGGGGTAGGACTAGAACAACTTAGAGTACCAGCGGTAGTTCTCGTAGCATTACAATTACTGGTTTGAGTAGCATCACCACAATAGGTAGCTGGATCTGGGGTCCAAGTGGTATCGGTACAGGCTGGTTGACCACATTGATTAGCTGTTCCCCCGCCACCACAAGTGGCTGGAGAAGAACAGCTCAGAGTACCAGTGGTTGTTCTGGTATTATCACAATTACTAGTTTGGGTAGCATCACCACAATAGGTAGATGGGTCTGGGGTCCAAGTGGTATCGGTACAGGATTCATTGCCACTTTGTGATTGGGCTAAAGAGTATAATTGAGCAGGGGTAGCAATATTAATACCATCTGGGATACTTTGCGTATTACCGCCTAAACAATAAGAGAGAGTATAGGTAGAGGGGTTGGCGGAAGAATAGGAATAGGAATTATTTTGTTGAGTGCAATCACCATCGGCTGGAATAGGAGAAGATGGGATTTGGTTAATATAGGTATTTACCTGACCACTTTGGGAATCGGTGTAAGAGAGAGCGGATCCAGTGACGAAGGCGGAAGCGGGAGGATAACCGTTGGCGTCATTATAATAGAGTTCAAGAGCAGTTTTGAGTTGTTTAATATCAGCAATACGCTTAGAGTTACGAGCTTTCTCTCTAGCTGACTGTAAAGCTAAGACAGAAAGAGTGGTGAGTATTGCGATAATAGCTATTACCACGAGGAGCTCGATGAGGGTGAAGGCATTTATTTTTCTTTCAGCCTTCCAGAGATTTTTAAACATAGTTTTTATTTTAGAAATAATATAATGCTTTTATAAATAATACTTAATTAAATAATAACATGGATTTAAAAACTAGAAAACCTCCCCCACTAGTAACCATGGTAGCTATGTTATTGTAATAAATTCTCGTGTTAAATTTCGCTATTACAAAAATCCCCCGCTGATAAAAGCGAGGGATAATTTGATTGTTTTTATTTATTCGAGTTCAAATCCTTATCTATAAACATATATATTGCCACTAGTAGGAACTATAAATAATTTTGTACCGTCTGGAGAATAAAATATTGATTTCCAGGCTCTAGCTCCCATTTCTGTTTGCTCTGTCCAGGTAATACCAGAGTCGGAGGAAGTATAAATATAGCCATTATTAACAAAAGCGGCTAGTTTAGTACCGTCCGAAGAGGAAGTTATAAATTTCCAGTTTTTAGATCCTGAATTAGTTTGTTGCGTCCAAGTAGCACCAGAATCTGAGGAAGTATAAATATAGCCACCATAAATAGCAGCAGATAATTTAGTGCCGTCAGCCGAAGAAGCAACAGACTGCCAACTACCAGAGATTCTTGATGTCCAAGTAGCACCAGAATCAGATGAGGTGTAAATATAATTATAAGGAATAGCGGCTATTAACTTAGTACCATCAGAAGAAGAGGCAACAGAATACCAATTTCTAGTTGTGGTGTCCTGTTGCGTCCAAGTAACACCAGAATCAATGGAAGTATAAACATAACCACCATAAGGAACAGCAACTAATTTAGTTCCATCAGAAGAAGAGGCTATAGATTGCCAATTTCTCGCTCCAGCCCCATCTCGCCGTGTCCAAGTGACACCGGAGTCGGAAGAGGTGTAAATATAGCTATCAGCCAACATGGCTAATTTAGTACCGTCGGAAGAAGATGTAATAGCTGATATATAAGTCTTAGTTCCAGCGCTAGTTTGTTCAATCCAATTGGTACCAGCATCGGAAGAGGTATAAACATAACCATTATTAACAGCCATAACTAATTTATCACCACTATACGAAGAAGTAATAAAACCCCAAGATCTAGAACCAGCATTATTTCTTTCGGTCCAGGTAACGCCAGAATCTGTGGAAGTATAAATATAGCCATTATTAGCCGCGGCAATTAATTTTGTACCGTCAGCAGAAGAAAATGCCGAATACCAATTTCTCGATCCAGCATTAGTTCTTTCGGTCCAAGTAGCGCCGGAATCGGAAGAAGTATAAATATAGGAATATGAAGCGGCGGCGATTAATTTTGTACCGTCAGCAGATGAAGCAATATTATTCCAACTTCTTGATCCAGAACCACTTCGCTGAGTCCAATTTACACCAAAGTCAGATGAAGTAAAAACATAATTAGAATCAACTACTGCCGCTAATTTAGAACCATCGGCTGAAGAAGCTACTGATTTCCAATATCTAACACTACCCCTAGGTGTCCAAGTTACACCTGAATCAGAAGAAGTATAAATATAACCATCGGCGCCGCCAGCTACTGCCGCTGCCAATCTAGTGCCGTCGGTAGAGGAAGTTATTGAAATCCAATTTCTCGAATTACCTCTTTGTGTCCAAGTGACACCGGAATCGGAAGAGGTGTAAATGTAGCCACTAAAACCATTACCAACAACTGCCGCTAACTTTGTGCCATCGGCGGAAGAAGTGATAGAGGCCCAAGTTCTAGATCCGGCTGCATCTTGCTGTACCCAAGTAGCGCCAGAATCAGAGGAAGTATAAATATAATTATTATTAGCAACGGCGGCTAGCTTAGTACCGTCAGCGGAAGAAGTGATAGATCGCCAATACCTAGATACTAAATTATTTTGACTTGTCCAAGTAGTACCAGAATTAGAAGAAGTATAAATATAGTCACCATTAACGACGGCAGCTAACTTAGTGCCGTCAGCGGAAGAAGTAACAGCATACCAACCCATTGGATTTTGATATCCAGGAATATTAGAATTTTGAATTTCATGCCAAGTAGGAGTGCTACATTCGTTAGTAGAACAAATATCTGGCAAAACACAAGAACCACAATCAACCACCATTCTGGATTGACCGCAATTATCATTTTGAGTTAAAGAACCACAATCCGCTCCTAGTCGAGTACAAAATTCTGTGTCTGACTCTGGAGTACAAGATGGTTCGTTATTCTGAGCGACTAAAGAAAATAATTGAGCGGGAGTAGCTAAATTTGGTCCCTTTGGTATTTCTTGGGATTTGCCGCCTAAACAGTAAGAGAGAGTATAAGTAGAAGAATTCTCTGAAGTATAGGTATAAGCGTTGTTCTGTTGTGTACAATCACCATCAGCTGGAATAGGAGAAGATGGAATATTATTAATATAGGTCTTTACTTGGCCACTTTGTGAATCAGTATAGGAGAGGGCTGATCCAGCGACAAAGGCGGAAGCTGGAGGATAACCGTTCGCATCATTATAATAGAGCTCAAGAGCGGTTTTGAGTTGTTTAATATCAGCAATGCGTTTAGCATCACGAGCTTTCTCTCTAGCTGATTGGAGAGCTAAGACCGAGAGAGTGGCAATGATAGCGATAATTGCTATGACCACCAGGAGTTCGATGAGGGTGAAGGCATTTATTTTTCTTTCAGCCTTCCAGAGATTTTTAAACATAATTTTTATTTTAGGAGTAATATAATGCTTATTATAAATAATATTTATTATAATTTATAAATAATACTTAATTAAATGATAACATGGATTTAAAAATTATCAAACAAAAACAACCATTTACATGGTTGCTTTTGTTTTTTTCGTATATATAAACGAAATAGACGGAAATTTAATTTGTGTCGAAAGCAAATTTGAAAATTAACGCTTTGACCATTGAGGAGCTTTTCTTGCTTTTCTTAAACCTGGCTTCTTTCTTTCTACTTTACGTCTATCTCTAGTTAGGAAGCCAGCGGTTTTTAAAACTGGTCTGGATTCTGGATCGGTTTCTAAAATAGCGCGAGCAATACCATGACGAACAGCGTCTAATTGACCATTCTTACCACCACCACTAGTAATAACTGAAATATTAAAATCACGAGTATGTCCAGTTAGTTTTAAAGGTTGTTGGCAAGCACCAAAATTACAATCAGCAAAATATTTATTAAACTTTACTCCATTGACCATGATAGCGCCCTTACCTTTTTGAAATAAACGAACGCGAGCAGTAGCAGTTTTACGGCGACCAATGGTCTCAATATACTTACCGATAAATTCAATATTTTCATCTTTAATATCTTCAAAAACTTCTTCTTCGTCGTAACTCTCTTCTTCACTGTTTATAACTTTAACTGGCTTTTCCTCTTTTAATTCCTTAACTTTTTTTACTATCTTAACTGGGGCCTTTTTATCATCTTTGTGAATTTTCTTCTCCATATAAAAATATTACTTTATTATTAAACGTTTTAACATATTATCTCTGAATTTTACTGTTGGCAACATGGAGCGAACTGCTTTCTTTAATATCAAAGCTGGATTGGTTTTATTTAAATCACCCATTTTAGTTTTGCGAATACCACTTGGATAACCAGAATGCTTATAATAAGTTTTTTGTTCTAATTTTTTTCCAGTAAATTTTAGTTTATCAATATTAGAAACTTCAACAGTATCACCTAAATCAAGATGAGGTTGAAAATCTGCTTTATTTTTGCCACGCAAAATCAAAGCAATACTAGTAGCCAAACGACCCATAGTCTTACTGCTGGCATCAATTTTATGAACTTTTCTGACAATAGCTTTTTTCATATAAATAATAAAATCTTAAACTAATTCAATTTGTACAATCTTAGCACCATCACCCTGACGATCACCTAATTTAATAATTCTAGTATAACCACCTTTACGATCTTGATATCTGTCTTTTAAAACTTCAATCGCTTTTCTAACGGCCATTTTCTGTGGCAAGGTAGATATTAATTCTTTATGAGAACTTAAATCAGCCTTCTTAGCAGTAGTAATAGCCTTCTCAACTAAAGAACGTACAACCTTAGCTTTAGCTTCGGTAGTTTTAACTTTTTCGTAAATCAAAATACTGGAAGCCAAATTCTTAAGCATCATTTCTCTTGGTCCTTTCTTACGATCTAAAATTTTGTTTTTATTTCTGTGTCTCATAATAATATATAAATATCCTTTTAAAACAAATTAAATTTACTAACCTAAATTATTTTTTCGATTTAACTTTTTTTTCTTTCTTAGCACCTTTTTTTTCTTTTTTTTCATCAGAATCTTCTTCATCAGTATCAACCTCAACTATCTCTTCTTTTTCTTCAACCGCAACTATTTCTTCATTCTCTTCTTCTTCTTTTGGAGTTTCTGCTACTAAAGCGCTAAATTGATTAATTAAAATATTAACTGCGTCGTTAAAAGCAACTTGAGGAGAAATAGTACCATCAGTCTTAATATCGATAATTAATTTATCCCAGTTAGTCATTTTACCAACACGAACGTTTTCAACATCAATACTAACTAAAGAAACTGGAGAGAAAACAGAATCAATTTCCAAATAACCTAATTCTGGATTTTCCTTCTTTCCCTTTTCTACCATTTTATAACCACGTCCCTTCTGAATAAATATTTCCATATCAAAAGAACCATTGGCGTCAGTAATATTAGCTAAGACTAATTCTGGATTTTGAATCTCTATTGAACTATCCTTTTTAATGTCAGCGGCCGTAACTTCTTTAGCACCCTTAACTGATAATTCCAATTTCACTTCTTCTTCATCAGAAAGAATCTTAACGCGCAACTGTTTAACATTTAACATTAATTCTAAAACATCTTCCTTAACACCTTTAAGTGGCATGAATTCATGATCAGCACCCTTAATCTTAACGCCAACAACTGCTGCTCCTGGTAAAGAGGATAATAAAACACGGCGCAAAGAATTTCCTAAAGTCATACCATAACCCATGTATAATGGTTCAATGGTAACCAACTCTCTGTGTGGTTCATTTCCCTTTGTAAAACTAATTTTCTGTGGCAAGGCGATGTTCTCCATATTGTTTTTTATTTAATTAAAAATATTTAAAGAAACTCTACGGACTATTATTTAGAGTAGAACTCAACAATTACCTGGGCATTAATGTTAGCTGGTAAATCCTCAGGCTTTGGTTCGTGTAAAACCTTAGCACTTATTTCTTCTTTATTAAAACTTATCCAAGAAACACGATCATTGGTATTTTTCTGTAAACCTTCAACCCAATTTCTAAAATAACTATTATTCTTACTAGATTTTCTAATACTAATTACATCACCAGGTTTTACTTGAAAAGAAGGAATATTAACCTTTTGTTCATTAACATTAAAATGATAGTGATTAACTAATTGTCGAGCTTGAGAACGAGAAGAAGCAAAACCAGCACGAAAAACAACATTATCCAAACGAGTTTCAAGCATTCTAACAAAATTTTCTCCAGTATTACCAGTCTTATTCTTAGCACGTTCAAAAGTAATTCTGAATTGCTTTTCTAATAAACCATAATATTTCTTAGCTTTCTGTTTTTCAGCTAATTGTAAACCGTAATCACTGGTCTTCTTTTTACCTTCTGGACCATGCTGACCAGGAGCGTAATTTCTTTTAACCATAGCGCACTTAGCGGAAAAGCAACGATCTCCTCTTAAAAAAAGTTTTTCACCACTGCGACGACATTGTGCACATTTAGCGGTTGTATTTCTTGCCATATAATATAAAAAATAAATTAAACCCTTCTCGGCTTTTTCGGACGACAGCCGTTATGTGGAATAGGGGTCATATCTTTAATAGATGTCACATTTAAACCATTAGCGTTCAAAGCTCTAATAGCAGACTCTCTACCAGTACCAACACCGGAAACAAAAACACTAACTTCTTCCAAACCATATTCTTCCTTAGCTTTCATGGAAGCAATTTTAGTAATAATTTGAGCGGCATAAGGAGTGGCCTTTTTAGCACCCTTAAAACCAGCCATACCGGCACTAGCCCAAGCAATCGTGTTACCCTGTAAATCAGATAAAGAAACCATGGTATTGTTATAGGTAGCATTAATATAAGCACGACCAGTTTTAACAATACGGGCTACTTTTTTCTTTTTCTTTTTTAAAACTTTTTTCTTAGCGGCTTGCTTATTGCTTTCCAATTTCTGTTTTACATCTTCTGGTAAATCATCATCTGGCTTACTGGAAAAAGCGGCAGTATCTTCACTGTCGTCATCATCTTCATCATCCATGACTGGCATGGTGCTTGGCGTTTTAGCTAACTCTAATTCTTTGTCTTTGTTCTCCATATAATAATATACAAATTATTTATTTCTGAGTAACCTTAGTCTTACCAGAACCCATGGTAACGCGCTTATTACCTCTAACAGTACGGCTATTGGTTTTAGTTCTTTGACCACGAGTTGGGAGATTGCGAGAATGGCGTGTACCACGATAAGAACCAATTTCTTTAAGACGCTTAATATTACTACCAATTTCACGACGTAAATCACCTTCAACAGTATAATTCTTTTCAATTATTTCTCTAATTCTATTAATTTCATCATCTTTTAATTCATGTACTCTTTTATTTTCATCAACCTTAGCATTAACTAAAATCTTTTTAGCTTGGCTTAAACCAACACCATAAATATAAGCTAATGAAAAAGCGACTTTCTTGTCATTTGGAATTGTTACTCCGGCGATTCTTACTGCCATAACATGTATAATTAAGCTAAATAATAAACTAAATAATAAAATTACCCTTGTCTTTGTTTATGTTTAGGGTTTTTACAAATTACATAAACACGGCTCTTACGACGCACGGTTTTGCAATCTTTACAAATTTTCTTAACGCTAGCTCTGACTTTCATAGAGTATAAGTTAATCTAAAATTTTTATCTATTAATCAATTAAAATCCTTAAAATCTATAGGTAATTCTGCCCTTGGTTAAATCATAAGGACTGATTTGCACCTTAACTTTATCGCCTGGAATGAGCTTAATCTTATTTAAGCGCATTTTACCAGATAAATGAGCCAAAATTTCATGGCCACTCTCCATCGCTAATTTAAAAGTAGCGGCTGGCATAGCTTCCATGACTTCTCCGGTCATTTCAATAAAATCCTTTGAATTTGGGGCAGATTGGTTATCTGCATCCCCTTTATTATATTTTGTCATTCACATAAAAAATTTTGATAAAGCACATATTCTTTATCAAAATTTCTATAAAAGAAAAAATGTTTATTTCTAGATGAAATAAAAATTATAAAGTTATTATATATTGACAGGGTTCGCTTGTCAAGGGCAAAGACAGCTAACCATACTATACATACTCATCTCTATTGCCTTCTTACTTATTGGCGTAGAATTTTGAAGATTATGTTCTACTGACTTCCAAACATACTCAGCTGAACTGACCTCTAGGCTATTTAAAGGTCTTCCCTTTATTGCTTCTAAACTGTCTTTAAAATTAGCAAAATTACCATTCTTTAAAACCTCTTCATTCAATTTTAAAGCATTAGTCTTCAGTTCTTCTGGATATTGTCCATGAGTATCAACTTTAAAATTAACCAGACCTTCTTTATTCATAACAACGTGATGAGTAACCCCCTTATTTTCCACATCTATTTTAATCACACCATTTTCATTCTTAACACTAACATTAGCCTCTTTACTAAAATCATAAACAATTTTATCATCACTACCCTTAATAATCACCCTATTGTCTTTTTCAGAGATACCAAAACCCATATCCCTCGCTTCTTTAATAATATTATCATTAATAGCATTCTCGGAATGAGAAATAGTCTGCTCAACCTTGGGCGTTGACTCGGGCTCATTATTATTTTTAATTTCTTGCTGATTACCACTTTCTTTAGATGATAACTGTTCCTGTGTGCCGCTACCTGTTTTAGAAACTAGATCCTCTTGATTTGTTTTAATTACAGGCTCTTGTTTAATCTCTTGATTAGCTTCTGCCGGATTAATAACTGGCTTTATACCTTCAGAAACAGTGCTTTCATGAGAAATTTCTTGTGAATTAGATTCTAAATTAGATTGTGCATCAGGAACAACTTCAACAACTCCGGAATCATTATATTTAGTACCATGAAGCTCTGGGCCACTCGTGTCAGGATTAATAACTTTTTCCTGAAGAAAACTTCTATCAAGAGATTGTGCTTTTTCATGTTCTAAAAGTATTGATTCAGCGTCAGGTTCTACTTTTATAACGCCAACTGCCGAATTATCAACGGCATAAATATTACCGTCATCACCACGAAAAGCATCATGAAAAACTCCACTCTTGTCTTGAATATAATATTGATTTGCTATTTCAGCACCACCATCATTATATTCTCTTATTCTTAAGATATCACCGTTATCTCCTTTTAATAATTCAACAGCTGATCCCTTTTCTACAGCAAACTCTTGATCTCCTAAACTAACTTTATCATGATCAAAATGCCAACCCTTGCTAGCCATGTTATCGAATTCTTTCTGATCAAGAAGATAATCAGCACCTTTAACTACTGTTCTATAATTTTGTTCCTCGGTGTCATTCACAACTACATCGTTTATATTAAACTTGGTTTTAGCTTCCATTTCGGTGCTTAGCTTATTAACATCAATTTGTTCTACTTCAGTAGCGGCAATGTGGGAACTTTTATCAACTACAATTGTGCCATCGTCTAATTGTCTAATATGATCACCAGCATGAACATATAATTTTCCGGCCTCAGTAGTCACTTGAGTTCCATCCGGTTGAATAAAGATAGCTTTTTCATGACCAGTTATATTACCGCCCAAAGCTTTAGAAATACTACCACCCTCAGTCATATCTGCTTCTTTAACAATAGCTTGCCCCTGATAATGAGTTTTTTCATATTGGGCCTGTGCCTGTGCCTGGGCTTCAGCTTGTTGGGTTGAAGCTACTTCTTGTTTATTAATACTTTCAATTATTTTAGGATCTGGTTGAGCCTGGCCATTACTAGCCTGATCAATTTTAACACTAGAATCAATTTTAACGCTTGAATCAACTTTATTATCAACATCTTTATTAAAATCAGTCTCAACATTATTTTTGGCAATAAATTTAGCTTCAACTTTATGTTCGCTCTGAACCGAAGAAGCTTGATTATCATGAGTATAGTCATTAGCCAAAGTTTTTATTTCCTTCATTAAATGAGGCAAAGCCACTGCACCCAAAAAAGCACCAGCCGCTTGCGTTCCTAACTTAGCTAAAGTTTCTAGTTTTTTCTTTTTTGTTTTAGCATTAATTTCCTGTTCTAAAGAATAATTACCAATTTCCAAACCACTTGTCATTTTAAATTGATTATATTCCTCTAACAATTGTTGCAAGCGAGCATACTCGGCAGGATTATTTTTTCTAAAATTATCATCGGCTAATTGTAAGCCGACATTCTTCATGATTTCATCTAAAGCTGAAGAATCTGTTTTTTCAAGAAAACCTTCTTCTCCGGCACTACCAGCCTCCCAAGCCTTAGACAAATTATCTTCATATTCTTTATAAAAATTACTCAAACCTAAAGACAACTCTTCACTTCTAACAACTTTACCACCTTTACTTCTCAACCATTTTTCATAAGCAGCTCCGCCTAAATTCCAGCCCATATAAGCACCTAAAGTGGTGCCAATAGCTGTGCCGATAGGATTGTGACTTAAAGACAAACCCAAAGCGCTGCCTCCGGCAATAAAGGCAATATCTTTATCACCTAAAGTCTTTTTTAAAACTTTATCAATTTTTTCTAAATTATTTGGCTTGGCTAATTTTTCTTCAAAAAGATTGTTATTATTTTCCAGAGTCTGACAAACTTGTTGAGACTTTTCCAATTTCTCTTTTAAAATATTTTTTTGAAATTCATCTAAAGAACCATATTTAGCCTCAACATAAATATTTATTTCTTCTTTAACGTCATAACCACCCTGTTTAAAACTACCTTCAATTTGTTTTTGTTTCTTCAAAGCTAAGGCGGCAACAAAATTATCTTTTATATTTTGACGGCGTGAAGGATCGGCGTCTAATTGCGCTTTTATTTCATTAAGTTTAACATCGGTTTTTTTCTTATCTTTAGCCTCAGTTAATTTACCATCAATATACCCAGCTAAACGCATGGCACCTGCACTAATAGCCACGCCGGCAATGGCGCCAGCGCCAAAAGTAGCACCGGTAATTACACCACCAACCGTATAACCAGCCATTTTAAGCCAAGGTTTTTTCTTTTCCCAACCAGTTTTACTTTGAGCCATTTCTAATCTAGCTTGACGATTAAAATCTTCTTCTTGGGCCCTAATAATATCTTGTATTTCACTAACTTCTAAACCAACTCTCTTAGCCAAATCTTCTAAGCCAATATAATCCTTGGGTTTTTCTTTTTTCCAACCCATGGTCTGTTTAATTTTATTCCAAGTTGATTCTTTTTTCTCTTCTTGAGCTGGTTCAAGTAAAGCGCCAACTAATTGCTCTAAACCAGCGGAAATATTTTTGTCATTTCTTAACTTTTCAATATCAACATATTTACCACCCTTTTCATTAATTTTTTCCTGTTTAAGAGAACGCAAAATCTGCTGATAATTTTTAGTATCAGGGGCTTCAGTTTTTTCTTTAAGACCAGTTTCATCTTTAGGAGTAGTTTCTGTTTTAGGATTAACTTCTTTTTTTTCAGACTCAGTCTTCTCTGCTTCAACAAGTACCGGCTCTTTATTTTCTTCAGGGTTTTTTTTATCAGTATCAACAACTATTTTTGAATTCTCTAATTCACTTACTTCAATCCAATCTTTTTTTGTTTTACCTCTAGGGGTATTGCGAATAAATTCTGCTTTAAAAACTCCCTTATTAGTTTTAACAATATTTTGTATTTCTTGTTCAGTACCATTAATAATAACTTTTTGACCAACCCATTTCTTAATTAACTCTTCTTTAGTATTATTTTCTTTCTCGATCTCTAAGTTAGCTTCCGAATTAAGTTCTGGATTAACCGGCAAAGGAGTAATTAATGAATCAGCTATCGCGTTTATTTCTTCTTTCCCTTCAGCAACAACCTCAACTTTAGTAGTATCAATAACTTCAGCTTCTTTTTTAAATTGGGGATCAGTATTTAATCCTTCAGCTAAAGTATTTTCAATATCTGCTCCACGATTTAATTCTTCATCAATTTTAACTTTTGCCTGATCAGCTTGAACTTCTAATAATTCAGTGTTTTCTAAATTATTTTCTATTTCAACCGTGTTTTTTTCTTGTTCAATGTTTTTTTCTCCTTCAATATTCTTATCTGTAATAACTGAATTATCTACCACATCAAAATCATGACCGTTGCGACCAGATTTATTATGTATTTTATCAAAAACACCACGCACCTCATCTAAATGAGAATCGCCTTGACGATATTTATTTTTATTCTTTTTTTCTCCCCCTTTTTCTTTTTCCTTTCCCTTATTTTTTTTGCCTAAACCGGCTTCAATCTTGCTACTCATATAATTAAAATTAGGAGATAAATTAATTAAAACTTTTTTTAATTTCCTCAAAGAATTGAGTTAAACCTTCTTGAATAACTTCTTGAGAATTAGGAAGGTATTTTTTAAGGAAATCTTCCATCACTTCTGGATCAGGAAGAGGGTTTTCTTTTAATAATTTTTCATAAGCGTCTAGACCCTCATTGCTTAAATTTTTTAAAATTATTAGTCCAATACGGCGAGCTATTTGCCCAGCCATATTAGCTTTGAAAACATTTTTTTCTTCTTCTGGTAAAGATTCTAATCCAGCCAAAACAACTAATTGATTCAAAGCCTCAACAACATAATTTTCTTCTATGGTTTTAGTGGTTACTTGAATCATATTTTTGTCTTTAATACTTAAAACGGCTAAACCGAAAAAAGTATCTTTTATTTTAATATTTATTTAATAATTAACTAATCTATTTACCATTTTTTATACTTTTAGTCAATGTTTAAATTTCCTGTTCTTCCACGCGACGACGATAGGACTTAATCAGTTCTATTTTTTGTTGATGCAATTTATAAAGTTTCTTAATGGTTTCTTGGCAGACTCTATCAATCTCTTTAATTTTTTGTTTTTCTATTTCAGCAGAACTCATTTTTTTCTCCATACTCTTTTAGCTATATTTTTGAAGTGATATTTTAAATATTTTAAAAAGAAAGACTCGATCGTAAAGATTAAAAATAAAGAAAGAGCGGCTAGAATAGAAAGCCAGGAAAATAAAAACATTATCGAAAAACCATTTAAACTACGCTGACGTTCGGATTCTGACAAGTGAGGAAAAATATTTACACCATTAGATAAAAAAGTGCTATCGAGAAAAAAATTCTTAGCAGCCGATTCTTGATTATCATTAGCTTCTTTTTTTATTACTTCAGCCAAACCAGTATCAACTGTATTAATAGTATTTACCGGATTATTTGTTGAAGTATTTAAGTTATTACTGACTTCGTCCTGGTCATTAATCTGATCATTATTAAAGGGTCCTTCTTTAATAACTTTATCATTAACCGAAACCGAGTTATCGGGATTATCTTTATTAGAATCGCTTTCTCCGTTAATAACACCATCATTTTTAATCAGATCTTGTTCCAGATCAGAATCTTGAGGATCAACTTTTCCATTATTATCTTCACTTAAATCAGCACTGGGCAAAGCGGCAATAACTGAGAAAGAGATGGCCGGAGAATTATTGCTTTCTTTATTAGAATATAAAGCTCTTACAAAAATACTATGCTCACCTGGTTCCAAGACACTAGTATCAAAAGTATAAGACCAATTACCATTCTTATCAGCCCAAGTTTCTTTAATTATTTCACTTTGAGAATTAATAAATAAAACCACCTTGCCGTTAGGCATAGTTTGACCAGAAATAGTTAAATTAGATCCTTGTCTTAATTGCTGTCTATCTATATTGAGAGTAGGTGGAAAAAAAATGTTATTAATTTTAATTTCTTTGCCAGTTTCTAAGCCGACATTTAAATCATAATCATAACTTCCCTGTTCTGTAATAAAAGAAAAACGATGAGCGCCTGCATCTTGGTCAGAGAATTCTAACATGAACTCAGCTTCTTTATTGGTTTTAATATTGGCAAAAAGAATACCATCTTCCAAAACAGTAATATTGGCATTAGGAAGAAACAAGCCCGAAAAAATTACTCTACTAATCGCTTGCTTAATCG
>JALOQQ010000081.1 GCA_025453315.1 Planctomycetota bacterium | reverse complement strand
AATCCCCAATTGAGAATGACAAGGTTCAAGAAGGAGATATTTTAATTACTTACTCTACAACCGTTGATTACTTGCCAGCTATGAAAAAAGCTGCGGCTATTTTAACGGAAGTTGGTGGTTTAACTTGTCATGCCGCTGTTATTTCTCGTGAATTTGGTATTCCTTGTGTTGTTTCTTTGCGCGGGGTGATGACTGATTTTAAAGATGGAGATGAAATAGAAGTTGATGCTAATAAAGGAATAGTAAAAAAAATAAAATAATCATTTTCGTGTTGAGAAAAAAATATTTATTGAAATTTAAAAATATTCTTATATGCATTATATTTTAAAAAGAGTAGAAGCGCGGAATAATTTAATGAGTCTACAAAGTTGGCAGGCCATTACCATATTTTTTAACAAACTTATTGGTGTTAAATTGATGAAGCAAAGCGGTTGGTATTATGAAAATAAAACCGCCTGGTGGGTTGGTAATAGCGATGATTATTTGCGTTCTCGTTTGTGGTTAATAGGAAAAATTAAAAAAGATTCTAATTATGGTAAAAAATTTGCTAAAAAACAATTAGATTCTTTGAATAATTTTATTAAATCCTTTCCAAGAATGATGCGCGAGGCTTCTCTTTGTCCTGAGGAAAAAATAATTTCTTTTGCCAAAAAATTTATTAATAAAGCTACAAAAACATCTTCTTTAGCATTTTTTACAGACTGGTATGCTCATGATGCTCAACATTGGATTTATGATTATATTAATAAGTCAGAGTTGAATGATCGAGTTTTTCGCACTCTCACTTCTAATAAAAAACTAAGTTTTAGTAAAGAATACGAATATCGTTTGGCTTTAATTAAAATAAAAGAGTTTAATAATAAAATAACTAAATCAAAAAATACTAATAGTGGTGTTAAGGATGTCGATAAAGAGATTAAGAAATTAGTTCAACAGATGACTTGGGCCATGGACAATTATTATCACGTCGGCACCATTAATTCTAAAAGAGTTAAGCACGATTTAGATAAAATGAAATTAGTTGAAGCGAAAGATATTATTAAAGAAATTAAAAAATTGCCGGGCAAAGTTAAAAAACAAAAAGCTTTATTAAATTCTTTATCGCTTAATAAATTTCAAAAAGCTTTAATTGATTTGCTTTCTGATTTTGTGGACGTGCAGGACAAAAGAAAGGCAGCTGTTTTTGTAACTAATAATGTTATTACTTGTGCTTTTGAAAAGATTTTGGATTTGAAAAAGATTTTTGGCGCTTCTCGCCAATTAGTTTTAGAACATGCTTCCGCTGATTGGATCTTGGATTTTGATAAAAAAAAGCTATTACGCCTTTCTTCTTTAGCAGAAAAAGGAATTTTGAAATTAGCAGATAGTAAAGAAATTATAGGTAAAAAGGCTCATGATCAGTTTCAAAAAATATTGGGACTCGAGATAAATAACATTAAGGAATTTAAAGGTTATTCAGCCTGTTTGGGAAAAGTGAGGGGAAAAGTTAGTATAGTGCATGCTATTTCGGATTTTGTTAAGTTTAAAGGCAAGGATATTTTAGTAGCCTCTATGACACGCCCCGAAATGTTACCAGTTATAAAAAAATGTTCAGCAATTATTACTGATGAAGGAGGACTTACTTGTCATGCGGCTATTATTTCTAGAGAATTACATAAACCCTGTATTATTGCCACCAAGATTGCTTCCCGAGTTTTACATGATGGCGATGAGGTTGAGGTTGACGCCAACCAGGGAATAGTCAGGATATTAAAGTGAAAATATTAGTATTTAAATGAAAATATTAGTATTTAAATGAAAATATTGGACAGTTGAAAATGTTAGATAATTAGAATAAAGATTTGTTACCTGTTTAGTGAAAAAATAATTTTGGTCAAAATTAAAGGAGCTTACAGCGAAGCTCCTTTTTTGTATTTTTGGGTTTTTTATTTATTATCATTAATTACTTTAGCAATTTCATATTCTTCTGTTTTTTTATTATATCTTACATCGAATATTAAATTACGATTTGCCAAAGCAGCCATCATGGTATTTGAGTCAGCCCTTACTCTTCCTGATTCAAAGACTATTTCATTAGCAAAATTGTACTTAAAATTAAAATTTACTTCAGTCGGTCTTTCGATAAAGTCTTTATGATTTTGTTCACTCCAGCCGTTTTTATAATGAAAAATTTTTACACATTTAATAATCGACCCGACTTTTACATAAGAAATAGAGTCATAGCCAGTGTCATTATCGGATAATAATTCCAAGCAAGCTATTTTATGTTTTTCTATACTATCTTTAGGTATAGTTATAACATTTACAGTTGTAACATTTGAATTTTTTTCATTTTCACTTTGTATTGTTATAAATTTTTTACCTATAGTTACGGAAGTTATTGTGCCTTCTATTTTTTGAAGATTATTTTTTTTATCACAGCAAGCCAGGCTAGTTATAATAGCTATTAAAATTAATCCCCAAACAACATTCCATAATTTTTTATTCATCATTTTCCAAATAAATTTACCAAAAGTATCAATTACGTTCTTTTCCATGATTTATAAATTTTAAAATTAATAAAAAGATTTAACTATTTATTAAACCCTTAACCAAAACGGTTGAAAGAACTTAACAAATAGTTAAATTATTAATTCAAATTTTTTATTAAAGAGCTTTTCTAAGGAGTAGCTTATAATTAATTGTACTTAGATTACTAATTTTCTAACAAAGAATACCCCTTATTTAATTGTAAAATTATATCATAAAGTTATAATATTGTCAATAATTTTGAGTAATAAGCATGTATATTTATTAATTTTTCGTTGTACTTAGTACCAAATTAGTTATAGTTCGTATCAGATTATATTGACTTTTTTAATTATTTATTATACTATGTCTATTAAACAATAAATATTGTTTAGTGGTCAAAATAACATAATTTAATATATTTACTATAAAAGAAATAAAAATAATATGAAAAACCTTTTTAAATCAAAGACTTCCTACGAAATATTGGATTTTCTAAGCCACACCGAATTAGAGTTTTTTTCTCTTAATGATTTGGTTTGTGATTTAAAAAAAGATCCAGCTAATGTTAGTCGTGAATTAACTCGTTTAGTTAAAGAGGGTATTCTAAATATTGCGGTTAAGAATAAAAAAAAGGTTTACTCGTTAAATAAGAACTATTACGCTTATAATGAGTTAAAAGCATTATTTCAAAAAACTAGAAAAGAGGAATTGGCTAGTCGTTTCCAGGGTGAGTGGTTATTGGCTGAAGAGATTATGAATATTGATCCAACTTTTAGTAATATTTGGTTGGATTTTTTTGTTGATAATTTTTCCCATCATATTGGCCGAGCTTATAAAAAAGTAGCTTGTTTGCAACGTGGTTATCATCTTTGGTTTTATTATGACAAAAAAGATGCTTTAGAACTGGCCGATCACTTAGTAAATAAATTTATTTCCGATCCGAATTTCATGACCGAAATAAATAAAAATATTTATTTAGCTAGCGACAAGTTAAAGTCGTTTGTAGAAAAAATTTCAGAGAGTAGTTTAAATAAAAAAACCAATACAGAATTATTGGAATGCTATTTAAATTATCGTCAAATACATAGTGAAGCTTATGAATGGTTTTGGATTCCGCCAGCCGCCGACATGTTTGGCAATAATCTTACTAATTATGCTAAAAGAATATTAAAAGAAAAGAATGTCCCTTCAGAAAAAATAGAAGAATATTTAGCTATTTTAACACAGCCAGATAGGGTTTCTTTAATTAAACAAGAGCAAGATGAATTAGCTCTTATTGGTGTTAAAATTCAAGCTGATAAAAAACAATTTAATATTTGCCAAGAATTATTTAGAAAATTTAAGGAAGAAGAGGTTAAATTTTTTGGTCTTTATACGCATAGTCCAGAGTATGAAAAGAAATTTGAAGAAAGTGTTAAAGTTTTACGTTCACAAATTAGACCAGATATTCTTAATGATATTGAGAAACATTATACCAAATACTTTTATACTAAATTTATTTATACCGAAGAGCAGGGTGTTTATACCTTTGAGTATTATTTAAAGAATTTAATTCGCTTAGTAAATGGGGAAAGTGATATTATTGGAGCTATGGAAAGAGATAAGAAGGAATTTAAGGCTTTGTTAGTTGAAAGAAATCAGCTAATAGAAAAATTAAAACTAACTACTAAAGAAAAAATGTTTTTTGCTAATTGGGGTGAGTTTATGATTACTAAAATTTATCGTCGCTACACCCAGTTATTATCTCTTTATAAAATAAATTTTATTTTAATGGAATTAGCTTCCCGTTTTAATATTAGTTTGAAGGAGCTTAAATTCATGACTATCGAAGAAATAAAAGAAACACTGGCTGGTGATATTATTGATTTAAAGATGATAAAAGAAAGAATGACTGAATCGGTTTATTACGCTGATAAACAAAATAGGATTTATTATTCTGGAACTGAAGCTAAAAAAATTATTACTTATTTACAAAAAGAAGAAGATTTAATAATCAACGAACTTAATGGTCAATGTGGTTCTCGTGGTCAGGCACGTGGTAGGGTAAAAATAGTTAATGATATTTCGGATATGACTAAAATGAATCAAGGTGATATTTTGGTTTCTATTTCTACTCAACCAGATTTATTGCCGGCTATGAAAAAAGCCGCTGCTTTTATTACTGATCAAGGAGGGGTTACTTCTCATGCCGCTATCGTGGCTCGAGA
>JALOQQ010000013.1 GCA_025453315.1 Planctomycetota bacterium | reverse complement strand
TAATTACACTTTATTGGATTTTAATCGTGCTGGTGCGCCCCTACTAGAAATGGTAACCGAACCGATAATAAAAAATGCGGCTATGGCAAAAAAATTCTGCCAAGCCTTTCAACAGATACTACGCTATTTAAAAATCAGTGATGCGGACATGGAAAAAGGACAAATGCGTTGTGAAGCCAATATTAGCGTTCAAGAAGAAGGAAAATGGAAATATGAAGGTGATTGTAAAATTATTCCCTTAAAAGACTATAAACTTAATCCTAAAACCGAAGTAAAAAATATTAATTCTTTTAAATCAGTAGAAAAAGCTATTGATTACGAAATCAAACGTCAAATCGAAGCCTTGGAAAAAGGCGAATTATTAGTACAAGAAACTAGGGGTTGGGATGAAAATAAAAACATTACTGTTAGACAACGTATTAAAGAAAGTTCAGCAGATTACCGTTATTTTCCAGAACCAGATATTCCTCCATTAATCATACAAGATGACTGGATAAGCGATATTAATAGTCGCTTAATTGAATTGCCTTACGCCAAAAAAGAACGTTTCATGTTACAATACAATTTAAATCCTGAAGTAGCTGATGTTTTAGTAATGGATAAAATGATAGCTGATTGGACTGAAGAAGTAATTTCCGAATTACGAGCTTGGATATTAGCTAACAATGACACCTGGGAAAGACAAAATCAAAAATTATCCAAAATGGCCGCTGACTGGATTACCGGTGAATTGTTCAAACATCTTAATAGTAATAATCAAAATATTAGAGAAGCAAAAATAACGGCCGAAAATTTTGCTGAACTTATTGCTTTAATTTTTGGAGAAAAAATAAACTCTTCAGCTGGACAAAAAATATTAGAAGTAATGTATCAAGAAGGCGGTGATCCGGAAAAAATAATGGAACGACTAGGTTTAAGACAACTTGACGATACCACTGAATTAGCAAGGGCGGTAGAAAAAATAATTACTGAAAATCCCGATCAAGTAACAGAATATAAAAAAGGCAAAACTAATGTTATCCAGTTTTTAATTGGCAAAACCATGGCGGCCACCGGCGGCAAGGCTAACCCCAAAATTGTTGCCGAAATACTAAAAGAAAAAATGATTTAGAATAATAAAAAACCTACTTAAAAAGCCATCCTAAAGATGGCTTTTTAAAAATGTAAAATATTTATTTATTTTTAAAATTATTTATTATTTTTTGTTACCATTATTACTATTACCGTTGGAGGAATGATTATTTTCTAACAAATCAAAAGAGGTTATTTGAGAAACATTTTTACCATTAATAACTTTAAAGTCACCTTTAGCATATAAAGTTGATCCTGATAAAGCCAAGGAAGAAACAGTGCCGTCGACATCAGGATTAAAACTATCAACTAAAGAACCATTATCAGAATTAACTGCCGCCAAACGATTACGCTTAATATTATTAACCGAATTAAAATTACCGCCCATATACAAAGATGAGCCAAAGAGAGCTAAAGAATGAATAATACCATTTATTTCCGGAGCAAACTTTTTATCGACGGAGCCATCAGATTTAAGATGAGCTACTTTTTTTATTTTTTCATTCTTGATTGTAAAATTACCGCCAATATAAAAACCTCCCAAACCATCGGAGATGTAAGCAAAAATGTTACCATTAATATCTGGGAAAGTAATTTTTACCGTACCCGTATTATTACCGTGAGAAAAAATATCCTCAATTGTATAAGATTCTGTTTGTCCGGAATCAATTCCGTTGCCTAAAATAGAGCCCAAACAGTTTCCATCCTGACAAACACCCGAACAAAATCCACAAGAACCGCCACAACCATCAGAACCACAAACTTTATTAAAACAATTAGGGATGCATTTTAATTCGTTAGAAAAAGCTAAAGAATAGCCCTGATTAGGAGTGGCCACATTAACACCCCTGGCTAATTCTTGAGACTTATTTCCCAAGCAATAACGGATGGCGTAAGTAGATGGATTTTCAGAAAAATAATTATAAGAATTATTTTCTTCAAGACATTCGCCGTCGGGCGGGATTGGAGCAAAAGGTATTTGATTAAGATATACTTTATTTTGACCACTTTGGGGATTGGTATAAGAAAGGGATTGACCAGGAATAAAAGCCGAATCTGAAGGATATCCACCAGCATCATTATAATAAAATTCTAAAGCCATTTTTAATTGTGTAATATCGGCTACACGCTTAGCATCACGAGCCTTTTCTCGAGAAGAGTTAAGAGTAGTAATTGAAAAAACAGTAATAATAGCAATAATAGCCACCACAAGAGTAACTTCAAAAATAGAGAAAGCAGAAGCACACCGATTAAACTTCATAAAAATTATTAAATATATTAATAACCTACTAAAAGCTAAAGGCAAAATAGGCTATTTAGATACTATAAATTATACCATAAAAAACAAGAAAAAGACAGTTTATTCAATTAAAATACGCTAGTTTTTATTTAAAAAATCATTTACTAACTCATTGGCCTCATTTAAATTTTTAACCCAGTTTATTTTCCTTCCCTGCTTTTCCCAACGCCTAAACCAAGTCTTTTGACGTTTAGCAAATTGACGAATGGCAAAAAATAATTGTTCAATCATTTCTTCATAAGAAATTTGTTTTTGTAAATAGCGAGCAATAAAACGATATTCTAAACCAAAAGATTCTAATCTTTCCCAAGAGACTCCTGAGCGATGCAAACGTTTTATCTCTAAAACCATGTTTTCTTTTTCTAAACGATCCAGTAAACGTTTTTTTATTCTTTCCCATAAAATTTCTTTGGGCCAATCTAGTCCTAATAATAACGCGTCAAATTGAGAAGGTTTTTTCGTTCTAACTATTAATTCCTGAGATTCTTTGGCTAACTCTAAATAACGAATAAGATGACGTTTATTATGGCGATCACTAGAATTGAGATTATTAGCAAAAAGTTCGTTTTCTTTTTTCAATCTATTCCATAACTCTAAAACTGTTAGAGCCTCCAATTCTTTACGAAAAGCTAAGTCAGGCGCTCTTTTACTTAAGTCATAATTATCAATTAAAGCTTGTAAGTATAAACCAGTACCACCAACTATAATTGGCAGTCTCTTTCTTTTTAAAATATCAGCAATGGCTTTTTCAGCCATTTTTTTATATTTAGCTAAGTTGAATTCCTGTTGTGGACTAACAACATCAATGAGATGATAAGGTATAATAATTTTTTTCTTGCCAGATTTAATCTGGTAATCCTGTAAATCCTTACCCGTACCAATATCCATTCCTTTATAAACTTGGCGACTATCAGCACTAATGATTTCACCATTAAAGTCTTGAGCTAATTTAATACCGAGACCAGTTTTTCCGCTAGCCGTTGCTCCAAGCACCACTATTATTTTAGGTTTTTTATTTTTTTTAACAACCTTCATAATTTTCTTTCAAACTAAGTAATATCTCTATAATACACCTTAAAACAACAAAAAAACAAGGTTTTAACCTTGTTTTTTATAAAAATCTTTTAGTATAATCTTTCAATCATTTTAAAGATGTAATGATTGGTAACCATCCAAATAATTAGGGTGGTAATAACTCCGGCAATAAAACCAGAGAGAGCAGAAGCAACGGTTTTACCGATATGGAAATCATATTCGGTGTCACCCTTCTTACTGTAGATAAAATTCTTTAAAATGTCCTCTTTTTTAATTTTCATATTAAAGTTAAATTAATAAAAAATACATAAGGTCTCACGTTCCTTATTTTTATTATATCATATTAATTAAGCCATTAAAAGACCCTCTAAACCAAAATCACGAACCCTAACTATTTTTACCTTTACTATTTGTCCTAGTATATTATTTTGTTTTTTAACATCTGAATTATTCTTTTTAACTTTGAGGTCATCTTTTCCGCTCTCAGAACCCATTATTTTAATAGTCTTAAAAGTCCTGCTTTTACCCAAATAAATTCCCTGCCTATCTTTATGATCAACTAAAACATCAATGATTTTATCTTGATACCAAAGATTATCAGCTAAAGCCGTTTTTCTTAATAATAATTGTAATTCTTGATCACGCTTTTTTTTCTCTTCTTCAGAAACATTATCTTTCATTTTAAAAGAAAGAGTGCCATAGCGCGGAGAATAGCGTGAAATATAAGCCAAGTCAAAACTTATCTCTTTAAAAAGTTTTACTGTTTCTTTGAATTGTTTTTTAGTTTCTCCAGGAAAACCAACAATAATGTCCGTAGTAATAGCGATAGGAATTTTTTTATACTTGTTTTGTAATCTAATCTTTTTTATTAATTGACGATAACGATTTGAATTATAAGAACGATTCATGCGTTTTAAAATTTCATCACTACCAGATTGTATTGGTAGATGAATATGCTCACACAATTTTTGACAAGTACCAATGGCTTTAATTAACTTATCAGTCATATCTTTAGGATGGCTGGTGGAAAAACGAAGCCAAAAATTCCCCGGCAAATCATTAACCATTTTTAATAAATCAGCAAAATCTAAACCACTTTTCAAATCACGATAACTATTAACGTTTTGAGCAATGAGATTAATTTCTTTATAACCTTTTTTTAATAAAGTCTTAACTTCGGCCATAATTTCTTTGGCTGGGCGATAAGTTTCTCGACCACGAGCATAAGGCACCACACAATAAGAACAAAAATTATTACAACCGTTACCGATAGGTACAAAGGCACTAAAAGCCGAATTGTACTTAGGCTTAATTTTCAAATAATCTTTTAACTCAACGCGAAATTTAGTTTTATCTATTTTTCTAATACGATCTAATAAAGTAGCCATATCTGCTGTTTTTAACCAAATATCGACCTTAGTCTTTAATCTTCTTTGAACATCGGGACGTTCACTTAAACAGCCAGTAATAACTATAATGGACTTAGGATTGCGCAATCTAATAACATTAACCAAACCATAAACACGATCTTCTGCCCCCTGTTTAACGCCACAAGTATTAATAACAACTACATTGGCCTTATTTTGGTTTGGCAAAGATTTGAACCCTTCTTGCTCCAAAAAAGCTGCCAGCCTCTCGCTATCAGAAATATTCATTTGGCAACCAATAGTAATAATGTGATAAGTCATATATTTTTTAACGACGACATTCGCCTGGTAATAATTCTAAACGATATAAAGAAAATGTTTCTCCTATTTCTTGTTCAATTTTAATATGTAAACCAGCTTCTTTTAATTTTCGATCATTAAGATATTTTAGATCTTTTTCGCCTAAGGTAAAATTAAAATAATAAACTGGCACTCGTTTAGCTAAACGAGCATAAATAGCATTCATATTGTTGTCGTTTAATAAACCAAAAATAACCTTTCTTTCTGGAAATAATAATTTGTCATGATAGAAAGTAATAATCACGGAATTGTTTTCAGTTTGCGCTAAAATTTCTTGAAAAATTTGCTGATCATACTTGCTACGCTCTAGCAAATAATACAAACCTTCTTCTGAGCCAAAAACCGTAAAATAAGAACCAATAGTCATTATTATCATAACCAAACTTAAAAAGATAAAGTTTTTCAAATAAATAAATTTACTTAATATTAAGTCTAGCCAACCCATAAGCAACCAAACAGCAAAAGGAATTAAGCCTAAATAAACCGGTAGCCAATAACGAGTATAAGAATTGCCGATAGTAAAGCTATTAGGATCTGGGTTATCATTAAACTTCCAGCTACCATAATACAAAATTAAAATAAAGGAAATTAATAACCAGGAAATAATAAAAACGAGATGACGACGCTTAGACTCCTTGAGCGCTAGGGCTAAAATAACAAAAAATAATAAACCGATAATGGCCGGCCAAAATAAATAAGGAAACATTCTTTTTACATAATGATCAAAAGCGAGAAAAGATTGTTTAGGGTGAAGACCAAAATAAAAAATTGTATTTTTCACTGTTTCACTGCTAGCCAAAAAGTGTTGTTTAAATGAGTTGTAAATTAGAGTTAAGGAACTTAAATTGTTTTGATTGGGGATGTTACTACTTTGAATGTTATTACTTTGAATGTTATTACTTTGGGTGTTATTAAGTTGAACCATCACCTCATTATTTGGCTTAGATTCTGGCCAAAAATTACGACCAACTTTAAAAATCTTTTCTAAAGCCTTATTCATTTCTACATAGCCGCTACGCCAAGGAGAATCATAAAGTATTTGATTCTGATAAAACAAAGGTAGTAGAGCAAAAAGAAAAAAAGCCAAACTAATTAGCAGTCTTATTAAACCAAAACGCTTTATATTAAAAAGCCAAATTAAAAACATCATTGGCAGAAGCCAAAGCAACTCCGAAGTTCTAGTAATTACGGTTAAACCTAATAAAGCGCCACCCAAAGCACTAAACAATAAAGAGCGCCAATCAACTTTTAAAGCCAGGATTTTTTCTTTAACCCTTTTTTCTTTACCAGTTTTAACTAAGAAAAAAAGCGAACCAATTAATAAAACAATAAACAAAATATTATGAAACATGCTCTTGGCCGAAAAATATTGATAAACCGGAAAGGCGGCTAAAAACAAAGCTGAGCCTAGAGCCAAGCGCTTATTCCACAATTCCTTGATCAATAAATAAAACAAAATGATTCCCAAGGCACCAAAAAATGGAGTAAGAAACGGGATAACGCCGATACTAAACAACTTGGCAATAGTACCATAAATAAGCATGATACCTAAAAAACTAACTGGTTTCAAAACCCCAAAATCACTACGAAAACTACGAGGATGAACCAAATCTGAAGCAATAATATTATTTGGTTCAAAGGCCGATAAAACAGAATGAAGAGCGTATTGTTTAGTAAAAAAATAATTAGCGGTTTCATCGGGCGAAGACCATTTTTGATAAGAAGAAGACTGTAGAGCAGAATAAAAAAACGAGGTGCCTAAAAAGAAGATTAAAGCCACGACAATAACCAAACAAAGTTCCTTATTTTTCCGAAAAAAATTAAGTATTGGGGTTAACATATTCATTATTCTAGGGTACCAAAAAATACCATTTTTCGCAATAATTTGCTATAGTAGAAATAATTAATACTATGCCTTATTTCTTAGCAATTTCCAGTCTAATAATCATTATTAGTTCCCTCTCTTACCATTTCTTTTCCCTTAATTTAGAAGGGGTGGTTTTTAGTCTGCTAAGCGCAATTATTGTCTTAGTTTTACTAGTAAAAAAAGGATTACTAAACAATATTAATAATAACTTAAAACCAAAAATAAATTGTTTTAAATTATTTTTTTTGAAAATTGATAGTGTAAAAGATAGCTTCAACACTTTCCTAAAAGACCATTTAACCAAAACCGCTATTTGGAAAAAAAATAGTTTTTGGCTCACAGTTGCCTACATTCTTTTTTATTTACTTGCTCTAATAATTCTAATTTTTGCCAGAAATAACGAAGCTTTAATATCTCCTTGGCAAAAAGTCTCACCCTGGTTTTTTGTAGTTTACTTTTTAGCAACCATAGTTCTTTTTTTACTCAGTCGTCAAAATAAAAAATGGTTATTAATACCAATTTCTTTACATTATGCTTTAACACTAAGCGTAGCTACGATAGTCTACGGAATTGGCTATGGTTTCGATCCCTTCATTCATCAAGCTTCTCTAGAATATATAGATAAATACGGTTTTATTAATCCTAAAACTTTTTATTATATCGGCCAATATGGTTTATTAATAACCATTCATAAGTTAACTTTTATTCCACTGGCAATTTTAAATACTTGGTTAGTGCCAGTATTAAGTGCTTTAACCTTACCTTGGGGAATAAAAAAAATTAGCGATTATTGGGGAATAAAATCTTATTTAATTCCATTATTAATATTAATTCTACCCTTTTCTTTTTTCATCAGTACAACACCGCAAAATCTTTCATTTCTTTTTTTACTGCTAACAACCATTGCTTTAATTAATATTCGAGATATAAAAAATTTAGTTTTACCAAGTCTTTTGGCTGGTGCAACTTTTTTTATTCATCCACTGGCAGGTTTACCGGCTTTAATCTTAGTAATAATAACTCTAAGTCTTTTAGTAATTAAGAAAAAGCCTTGGCTTTATTTAGTTATTGGCGGATTATTTATTTTAAATATCTTAATTATTCCCTTGGCATTATTAATTTCTGGCGGGGGACATTTGATTAATTTTCCCTGGTCAACTTTTTTTTCAACTCTAAGTCTAAACCTACACTTCCCTAATCAAGAAAATGTTATTTTAAATTCAGTCTATTTCTTAAGCCAAAATTATTATTGGTTATTAATTATTTTATATTTAATGGGCATTTTCTGGTTTATTAAAAATAAAATTTTCAATTTATTGCCTCATCTCTTAATTATTTTATCTTTGTTAATTTCTTATCTTTTCAGTCAATGTTTAAAATTTCAAAATCTTATTGCTTATGAGCAAAACGATTATCAAGAAAGGATACTTTACGCTAGTCTTTTAATTGGCTTACCCTTTATAATTATTGTTTTTCAAAAGATAATTGAAAAAGTAATTAATAGCAGCCGAGAGATTAAAATTATTGGTCTAATATCCGGTTCTCTGCTTTTAAGCTCTTCTCTTTATCTTTCTTACCCGCGTTTAGATAATTATTATAACTCACGCGGTTATTCTGTTGGCGCCTCTGATCTGAAAGCGGTCCAGTGGATTGAACAAGATAATAATAGTAGCTTAATAAAATGGGCTGATTTAATAGATAGTAACCAAAGTGATTGGAGTCGAAAAAATAATCAAGAGAAATATGTCGTTTTAGCTAATCAGCAAGTTAGCGTAGCCGCTCTACATATTTTTGGTTTTGAACGTTATTTAAACACAAAAGAAGATCCAATCTATTTTTATCCCATACCAACCGGTGGCAAACTTTACCAACACTATTTAAAAATGGTCTACGAGAAACCAGAGGCTAAAACCATGAAAGAAATTATGGCTTGGCTTAAAGTTAAAAACGCCTATTTAGTTATTAATAAATATTGGTGGGCCTCAGATAAAATAATTGAAGAGGCTAAATTAGAAGCACAAAGTTGGCAAAATATTGATAACGGCACAGTTTGGGTGTTTAAATATTAAAAATAAACTAATTAAATTAGATAAATTAAAAACAAAAAAGGTTATTTTAAAAAATAACCTTTTTTTCTAATTAAATAACAATAACTTAATTAAAATAGTTTATTGTTTGTTTTCCTGATAGTCGAAAACCGGACCAATGGCAATGACATTATTTTTGTCACGCTTATGCACTAGTATCAATAATTTAAAACCATTAATATCTTCAACCAAATAATTTTTCTCATTAACGGCAAGAGTTAAGTTCTTTTTACTTCTTTCCAAAACCTGATATTTTTTAGTCAGACTATTAATAAATTGGACTTCATAATCATTAAGTGGCTCGGGGCTTAATTCTTTTTCAACAATTGATCTGATAGTACGCAATTCGTAATCAAGATCATTTAATTTAATAGCAACTGAATTTAATTCATTATTTATTTTAAGAGCGGCAAACATATCTAAGAGCATTTCCGTATTAGATAACATTTCATTAATTAATGGTAAGCTTGGTTCTATATAACTATATTCACTAGGCTGAGCAGCATAACCATCATCACTGCCCGTACGATAAGTACCAATTTTATCCGGAACTACCTGTAAATAAACCCAACTAGTTAAGGCACTGTAAATATTACGCTCATTCCACTTAGCACTTTGACTAAAAGCTGGCATTTGAGAACGGTCAGCGCGTAAAAACTTATCTAATAATTTTAGAGTAGACCAATAGTTATTGTTGTGCCAAGGAGAAATGCCAATTAATTGATCACTGATTTTTTTAGCTTGTGTTTCGTAATTCTGATAATTAGTATTATCTTGAAAATAAGCGATACTCTTGGGCACGCCATAAAGCAAATTTATAATATCAAAACCAATACCACGACAACGACTAGCCTTTTCCTTATCCCCTAAAACACAGGCCGTGAGATTGCTTTCGGCTACTTTTGCTCCATTATAGGAACTTACTAAAGGCATCGTTAAATTCTGAAGTAGATACTCATTGGGCCAATAACCATCTGCCAAAATCTTCATGCCAATAAAAGGACGTTCTGTGGCATCCTGTTTATTAAACCCACCCTCAACCTTATTAAAATCTATCTGCAATAAAGCGGCTTGTAGTTTATTAATATTATCTCTCCATTCTGGATTATCGTCTGAAAATAATTTTTCAATGTCATAATTAGCGCCAAATAATTTAGTTAAGGAATCACGATAATGAACATAAGTTAAATTACTTCTCAAACCTTTAAAAAAAGCAATAACTTTATAAATTCTGGCCCACTTATTTTTTATTTCACTATTCTCAGTAAAATCCTTAGCAATAAAAGAGGCGGTGGTAAAATTAATACGCCAATCATCTTTATCTAAGAAACAATCCGGACAAACCGTTCCTTTATAATAAATCGGAAAAACTGAATTTAACCATTTAGAACAAAGATAAAAGTTTTGTAAACGAACATTGTCATAATCCTTGGGAATAATAAAATCTTTATAGTTTTTTTGGTAAAGCAAAACCGGGGATTTAGCTTTTTCTTCAGCTTTACGAATAAGTTTTACTTCTCGCAAAACATCAGTTTCTAAATACTTCGGCAAATTAAAAGAATAATAATCCCCCTCTGATTTGCTAAATTTATTTAAATCGACAGCACTTTTCTCTGGTTGAATTTGTTCTAAGGTAGGCTTTAATATTTCCAAAGAAACAGCAAAATAAGCCGCTACTAAACGCTCGGCCTCTAAAATTGGGTCGTTAACATTACCGATTTTAGAAAGTTTAGCCTCGTAACGCTGACGAGCATCATCATATAACTTACGATTTACCTCCCACAAATCTTGATAAAATAAACCCTCTTCAATATCTTTGAAAGAATTTTTTAAAATGTTTTGGTAATTATAAACTAAAAAATCACTGGTTATTAAAATCGGAATTTGTTTTTTTTGCAAAGTATTGTAAAGAGAATAAAAATCATTATCTATCTTGGCACCATTAGCATCCTTATTAAATTGATCAGGAATGACAGCAAAACCATAAGCATTTAAATCGGTTAGACTTGGGTCTAAATCTAGACGTCTAGAAACATCATAATAATTTAAAACATCTGTTTTAACATTAAGCGGTAACTGATAATTATTGGGTTTGGGTGTAAAATTATTAGCCACGTCTTTATAAAAACTAGAGAAGGCTAAATATTCCACTGAATCTTTTTCGGACAAAGCATTACTGGAATTATTAGTAGTAGAAGATTCCGTTGGCAGACCGCCAAATAATCTACCCTTTTCTGTTTCTGAAACAGAATTATCTTCTTCGACCACCTGTTCCACCACTTCAACTTTCTTAGGCTGCTGTTTGGCTGGCTTTAAAATTAACAACAAAGAAAAAAGTAAAATAATAACAATTAAAAAAACCACTCCACCAATAATAAACATTTTTTTATTGCTCTTCTTTTGCACTACTGGCTGTTCAACTTTTTTTTCTGGTAATGGGGTCTCGGTAGTTTTTAATTGTTGTTCACGTTCAAACATAATTTATTATTTTAAATATTTTGCTTTATTGCGTAAATGTTCCTCATAAGTTCTAGCAAAAACAATTTCTTTAGTATCGGTGGGGCTAAGAAAATAATTGTAATTATTGGGTGTTGGATAAATAGCGGCTTGAAGAGCTAAAAGGCTAGGATTAGCAATTGGACCAATCGGCAGGCCTTTATAGAGATAAGTATTATAAGGAGAGGCAACTTTAGTATCTTCATAAGAATATTGGGCCTTATTAATACCCAAAACATAAGCTAAGGTTGCGCAAGATTGTAGTGGCTGGCCATTATCTATTCTTTGCCAAAAGATACCTGATACTATTTTAGCATTTTTATTGTCATTTTTTAAGGTGTCCATAGGAACCTCTTTTTCTAAAATAGAGGCCATAGTTACTATCTCATAAATAGTTTTGCCCTGCTTTTTTATATCTTCCCTCATTTTTGAACTTAATTTACGATCAAAATTCTTTAACATTTTCCTAACAACCTCATCTAGGGTAGCATCTTCATAAATAGAATAGGTGTCTGGGAAAAGATAACCCTCTAAACCATAATAAGTTGGCTTGTCGTCTAAAAAAGAAAAGTCCTTACTATAGTCTTTGGGGGTTGGCATTTTTTTCTCTTGACGGTAATCAATCTGAGGAAAACCAACTAATTCTAATAACTCTTCGCTTTGAAACATTCCTTGATTTTCAAAATATTGCCCTATTTCTCGCGTAGTCCAGCCTTCATGTAAGCGAATAGTTTTTTCTTTCTTTATTACAACTTTTGCCGCTTCTTGCTGACGCTTCTTTTCTTTTGCCAAGTAAGAATTAACATTGACTATAATAACGATAACAACCAAGGAAGCAATCACTAAATAACGCCAGAAATGTTTTTTAGACTTAAGACTTTTTTTCATATTAGAAAGTTCTCTTTTATTTTTTAAATCCTTTTCTTATATTTTTTAAGCTCCTTATTATATATTTTTTAAGTTCCCTCTTAAAGATATTGTTCTTTTCCCTCTTCTTTCATCTTTTTTAACAGTTCAGTAATATGAACCACTTCACTCTTAGGAGCAATTAGTAAAGCATCATCTGTATTAACTACGACGCAACCATGCAAACCAACTACAGCTAAAATTTTCTTTTTCTCTAAGTTATAAAGTAAATTATCTTCAGCGGCCAGAATATTAACTTCGCCTTTAGTAACATTGTCTTTATTATTTTTTTCTAAAGCTTCTTTGAGGGCATATAAAGTACCCGGGTCACTCCAACCCATATTAGTTTTTAAAATAACCGCCGCTTTAGTATCTAATTTTTCAATAATAGCCTTATCAAAATTTATTTTTTCTGCTTCTTCGTATTTGTCTTTAGAAACCGCTTGATAAATTCTAGGAGCTAAAGTCTTATATTTACTAATAAGAAAATCTAACGAAGTAATGAAGTAACCTGGATTCCAAAAATAATCACCACTGCGATACATAGTTTCACATTTACGCATTTCCGGACGATATTCCCAACCTAAAAATTGATAACAACTACGCTCTTTTATCTGACTCATTTTTTTACCAACTTTAATCCAACCTAAATTATTATTAGCAAAACGTGGACGCTCGGCTAAAAAAACAAATTGCTTGGGATTTTTTTTAACCACTTCTTCGGCTCTTTCTAGAGCTTCAATAAATTCTCCTTCGCGATCAATTAAATGATCAGCCCAAAGAATGGCTAAAGGACCATTAGCGCGGCGCTTCTTCAGTTCTAATAAAGAAAAACAAACCGCCGGACCAACATCACGGCGAGCTGGTTCTATTAATAAATTATTTTTTGGCAATTTTAATAATTGTTCTTGTACTAATGATTGGTATTTTTCTACGGTCTGAACATAAACATGCTTAGCACCAAATTTTTTAACCACTCGGTCAAAAGCCAACTGTAAAGTTGATTTACCGGAAAAAATTTTATCAAATTGTTTGGGAGAATTTTCACGAGAAAGTGGCCAAAGGCGACTACCAATTCCACCGGCAAAAATAATTATATTCATAAAGAAAATAAAAAACGTTTTAATACTAAAGGTATTTTAATATATTATTATTTTAACAAAAAAACCCTCGATAAGCAATTTAATTAACCATAAATAAAAAAAGACGAATTGCTTTAAATCCGTCTTTTTTCTTTATTTTTATTGGATACTTTTACTTCTATAATTCTCTTATTAAACCTAATGACAATTTCTAATAAATTACATCATTCCCATGCCGCCGCCCATTCCCATACCCGGAGCACCGTGACCACCACAAGAACAAGAGCCCTTCTCTTCTGGTTTATCAGTAATAACTACCTCAGTGGTTAAAAACATCATGGCGGCCGAAGCGGCATTTTCCAAAGCACTTCTTACTACTTTGGTCGGATCAACTATACCAGCTTCAATCATATTTTCAAATTTACCATTAGCGGCATTAAAACCAATAGCCTTTTCAGCACTGATATTTCCTTTATTCTTTTCAATAATATTATATAAGATAAGAGAACCATCCTTACCAGCATTAATAGCAATTTGCTTTACGGGCTCGAGTACCGCCTCATTAATAATTCTTTCACCAGCTTCTGATCCTTTTACCAAAGATTCTTTATTAGTTTCTTCTAAGAGTCCAGTTAAAACCGAAGAGGCCATAATTAAAGCTAAACCACCACCAGGAACAACTCCTTCTTCAACAGCGGCTCGAGTAGCATTTAAAGCATCTTCAATTCGATCTTTCTTTTCCTTCATTTCAGTTTCAGTAGCGGCGCCAACCTTAATAACAGCTACACCACCAGAAAGTTTAGCTAAACGTTCTTGTAATTTTTCTTTATCAAAATCAGAATCGCTTAATTCTCTTT